>PLMO01000174.1:29190-40047 GCA_003142515.1 Bacteroidales bacterium | reverse complement strand
AAATCTTCCATACAGAATCCTTCAATGCCGTAATTGTACTTCAATTCACGGATCCGGTTTTCACAATCAGCTCTCTGGTTATATAGTTGCCAGATTAACTCGTTTGAGAGATCCATATTCGTTGCAAATGCCGCATAGGTATAACTCTCAAATTCTTCTATTTCAGGAAAGAGGAGTTTGCCTCCAGTATTCGGATGCAATCTTGTGTCTTTACGAACAACAACTATCCGACGGGGTTTTGTCCAGCCCTTTGCCTGGTACTGAAAACTACTCGTCCAATAACCATTTTCAATCGGAAACCAATTCTTATGATCAAATATCTGTCTAACCAACGGTCCCGTCATACGTGTTGCCATTATGTAATTCAATGGTTTCTCTTCCAGTTTGTACATTATGGTTTCATTGCAAAACCCGCTATCGGCACGGATCAAACCAATACGATCAACAGGAATGATAGATTGTAATTCATCAAAAAAATATATAAAATCCGTACTGGAAGCATTGTCACCATCACGCATCCAAGCATTGGCAACCATCTTTGCTTCTGCTACAAAGGCAATCAGCGGATGGTGGGAGCCTCTGCCAGGACGTTTGGGATTATATCCTTTGGCAACTCCTTCCTGGACGCCATGGCGAGTAAGAACAGTGGAATCAAGATCAATGGTCATCTTATCCAGTTTCAATTGGGAGAACCAAAAACGATTGATGGCCGGGAATATCTTATCATTGCGCTCCATAGTAAATTTTTTAAAGAAGCGAGTGAAGGTGCTTTGGCTTCTCATTCCTTTTTTCCAGCCAAAAATCCTTTGCACAACTTTATCGTTCCGGAGCATACCAGAGTGGGCTAACCGGGTTGCACCCAAAATCGTGCTTACCATAAATCCCTCGGCCAAATCTACAGGATCATATCCCCGATTTGAACCAGGTATGGGCAAATCCAAGTCTTCTTCCTTGAGGAAACCCTTCAAACCACTCCTTCGGTATGTTTCCTCAATCAACCTGAGACCGCCCCAAGGGGAAACCTGTTTATCGGTAAAATCGTACGCTAATCCGTTCATCTATTGGGTGAATCAGTTTATAATGATCAATGTCAAAGGTAATAAAGGGTTACCAAGTTTTTTAATTTGCTAATGAATTAATTGGGATAAAAAGAAAAGGGAAGTGATTTATTATCAATGAACTATTGACTTTTAATAATTAATCATTATATTTGGTCAGGAAATAACATATAAATATAAACCTCGAAAATAAAATCTGTTATTCCCTGTATTCCGGCTGCCAGCCAAGGGTTGGTTGCCATTTTAAATAGTTCAAGGTAAACCAGAAATGATTGAACTTGCCATTATAATCTTTATTTGTGTCCTTGGTTTCTTTATTACTTTTATCACTTCTATCGATAATTTTATTGACAAGGAGAAAGATGGAATTAATGTCATTACGAAGAAAGGTACGACTTTTCTAATTGTTTCTTTTATTTCAATCATACTTTATGTTTTTCAATTTGAGAAAAATGAAATAACTGCAAAAAGGGAAAAAGAACATACTGATTCCCTTTATCAAAAAAGGGTAGAAGAAAGTAATAAAAAAATCATTAAATCATTTGCAGATGGACTTGCCATTTATGGTTTGAAATATGATTCCGCTTTACGTAAGATAGAATTTCTTGTAAGAGATTCAACGAGAAGAACAATAATTAATATTGAAGGGGACGAACCTTTTTTATCTTTATGTAAAGAAGATCCGATAGTTTTAAAAAAATCATTTCCTGATCACCATGAATTCGATCTCAATATTTGTAATTCTTTAGCTCCAAGTAAAAATATACAAGCCACTGTATATGTCGTTTCTCTGAATTATTCAGAACATTTTTCATTTATAAAAGCATTTAACCTATTTCAATCTAATGCTCAGATGGATGCAAATTCACATACCGTTCAGCAGTTAATTGTGCCAGCTATTGAGAAATTTAAAATATGTTACTTTCTTGTTAAAGGAAGCTGGACAAATTTAACAGCAAAGAAAAAATATAATATTGACTTTATCTACCATTATAATTTTGATTCAAATCAATCTGGAGGTATTACAGCGTTACATGATAAACAAATACGGGAATTTTTAAAAACAAAAATTAATTTTTAATTTGATATTTATGAATTGAGGAGAGAAATCATCCTTTATTAGGGAATTATCTTTTCTCAATCTTGGAGAGTTGATTTGCCCATTTGATAATAAGATTTCTGAACCATGGATTGAAAAGACATAAATATGCAACTATTCCTGTATCAACAACCACCCATAAGATGCGGTAATTCCTTGCCATATCAACTGAAAGACAAATTGCTATGAGTAAACCACTGATAGCAGCATACATCCCATAGAAAAGTTTCATTGACTGATCACCACGTGTTATCTTAGCGCTGAAGCCTTCATTACTAATTTTTCTTGTTTTCCAAGAGTTAAAAAGAAAGGCAAACAATGCGAATAAAACCAAAGCTTTTTGAATAAGTGGAAATAAAATTGCATCGGATAAATGACAGCACGGATTTAAGAAAAAATCATTCATGGTTTATTTTATTTATTACCAAACGAAAATACATAAAAAACCAAAAACAGAATAAAGTACTGGTAGTATATTAATTATTTCTTACTTTTATTGGTCAATTCTCCCATATGCCCCTATCCTGGAACGAAATCAAAGACCGCTCTATCCGATTTTCAAAAGAATGGGAAACTGAGACCTCAGAAGATGCTGAAGCGAAAACTTTTTGGGATGATTTCTTTAATGTTTTCGGGGTTAACCGCAGGAAAGTTGCCAGTTTTGAGAAGCCAGTAAAAAAGCTGGATGAGTCAACCGGGTACATTGACCTTCTCTGGAAGGGAACAATCCTGGTGGAACATAAATCCAGAGGTAAAGACCTTGATAAAGCCTATAAGCAAGCACTTGACTACTTTCCGGGACTGAAGGACTATGAGTTGCCGAAGTATGTCCTTGTCTCAGATTTTGCCCGTTTCCGAATGTATGATCTGGATTCAGGTACCCATTTTGAATTTTTACTTCAGGATCTATATAAAAATGTAAAACACTTCGGATTTATTGCCGGATACCATAAACACGAATTCAGGGAACAGGATCCTGTTAATATCATAGCTGCCGAGCTCATGGGGAAACTCCATGACCGGCTGAAAGAAATAGGATATACTGGTCACCCATTGGAATTATACTTGGTACGGCTCCTTTTCTGTTTGTTTGCAGAAGATACCAGCATCTTTGAGAAGGATCAGTTCCGGGATTACATCGAGAATAAAACCAATGAAGATGGAAGCGATCTGGCTCCTCTTCTCTCCTCGTTGTTTTATGTTCTGAATACTCCCAATGAAAAACGATTGACTAACCTGGATGAAGAGCTCGCAGCCTTTCATTATATTAACGGGAAACTTTTTGAAGAATCTCTTCCGCCAGCATCTTTCGACAGCAAAATGCGGGAAATACTTCTGGAATGTACTTCACTTGACTGGGGCGCTATTTCCCCGGCTATTTTCGGCTCCCTCTTCCAGAGTGTCATGAACCCGGTTGAACGCAGAAACCTCGGTGCACACTATACTTCTGAAAAAAATATCCTGAAAGTTATTAAACCTCTCTTTTTGGATGATCTCTGGAAAGAATATGAGAAGGCAAAAAATGAGAGTCGGACAAAGTTGATCCAATTCCATGATAAACTTTCAACACTTCGTTTTCTCGATCCTGCCTGCGGTTGCGGGAATTTTCTGGTTATCTCTTACCGGGAATTGCGGTTGATGGAGTTGGAGATCATCAAGACCATACAGAAAGGCCAACAGGTGTTTGATATTCAAGAATTGGTGAAGCTGGATGTTGACCGGTTTTATGGTATTGAGATTGAAGAATTTCCTTCCCAAATCGCCCAGGTTGCTATGTGGCTGATGGATCACCAGATGAATATGCGGGTAAGTGAAGAGTTTGGACAATATTTTGTTCGACTACCCCTTCGTAAAAGCGCAAATATTGTTTGTGCCAATGCCCTTCGGATTGAATGGCAAAGCCTGATTGAACCCATTCCCTGGGAACAGGGAGAACAGCGGTTTAATTTTATCTATGGAAATCCACCTTTTAGTGGAAAGAGTTTAATGAATGCTGAACAAAAAGAAGATATGGCGGTTGTTTTTTCCAATGTAAAAGGTGCAGGAGTATTGGATTTTGTCACTGCATGGTATATCCGATCTGCCCAGTATCTTATTCAATCACTTACATTTAAAACAAGGTGTGCTTTCGTTTCAACAAATTCCATTTCTCAGGGTGAACAGGTTGGAATCTTATGGAATGAATTGTTCAATAGATACAAGATAAAAATTCATTTTGCCCACCGAACCTTTAAATGGAGTAATGAAGCACGTGGAAAAGCTGCAGTACATGTTGTAATCATTGGTTTTTCCAACTATGATAATTCTGAAAAAAGTATTTTTGAATATGAGGATATTAAAGGGGAACCACATGAACATAAAGTCAGGCTTATTAATCCATACTTAATTGAGGGATCTGAAACATTAATCCTTAGCAGAAATTCCCCGATTTGTAATGTTCCAAAGATGTCATGGGGAAATAAACCTGTTGATGGAGGCAATTTAATTTTTACTGATCCTGAAAAAATAGGATTCCTCAAAAAAGAACCTGGTGCTGAACGGTTTTTTAAGGAGCTAATTAGTGCAAAGGAATATTTACATGGAGACAAAAGATGGTGTTTATGGTTAAAAGGGATTAATCCAGCTGAACTTGCAGACCTTCCTGAAGTATTAGATTGTGTAAGGCGAGTCAAAGAAATGCGGGAAAAAAGTATTGATCCTGGCGCGAGAGAACTTGCATTATATCCCACAACATTCAGAAATACTCATAATCCAGAAAGTTACATCCTCATACCCAGTGCGACCTCTGAGAACAGAAAATATATACCATTTGGCTTCTTTGGCAAAGATCATATACCTCACAATAGCTGTCACTTTGTACCAAATGGGAATTTGTTTCATTTTGGTATTTTAACTTCTGAAATGCATCAAACCTGGATTCATTTTGTTTGTGGAAGATTAGAAAGCAGGTACAGATACTCCAGTGATATTGTTTATAACAATTTCCCCTGGCCTGAAAACCCACTCGCAAAGCAGCTAAAAACCGTAGAAGAAACAGCTCAAAAAATATTGGATACTAGGTTGAAATTTCCCGGCAGCAGCCTGGCAGATCTTTACGATCCATTAACCATGCCTCCTGAACTGGTAAAAGCTCATCAGGAACTCGACAAAGCAGTGGATCTTTGTTATCGGTCACAGCCATTCATGAATGAAACCAAGAGGATTGAGTTTCTTTTTGAGTTGTATGATAAGTATACGGCTGGTCTTTTTGCTGGAGAAAAGAAACATAAAAAAAAGACAACCTGATTCCTTACACCCCAAACCTTCAGATTTAAAAAATTTGTGATATTGGACTCCAGGGCGGAGGTTCAGGAAAGATGAATTGTCGGAATTTAAGATCTTAGCTTAAATTCAAATTATATCATCAGCTCAGAAGGTAATCAATGACACTGGTTTCAAAGATGCGGTTGACAACTTTCTACTCAAGAGTTGAGGGTTTCAATAGATAATGGACTTTTTCCCTAATTAATACCTTTTAATTGTTGAGAATATTACTTGACAACAAATGTCTATTTACTCACTAACCCTTTAAGATCCTAACAATTCCTCATCTGTTCCATTTTCAATAAAAACCCCGCTAAGCGGCATTTATAATGCCGCTTGGAACATTGCTGAATTTGAAATTCTGCGTTGGACAATTATCTCAAACTCATCCTTCAACAATTAATGCAATTAACTATTCTGAATCAAAAACGATTTGCCCGTAGAGCTTCAATGTTAATAGATTCGAGAATAACAACGGAATTGATTGTCCGTTGGACATCAACCATCGTTAATTCCCTGACGGGAAAATGAATTATTGTTTCTGGTTTTCTATTGATATTATTTCCCAACGGGAAAAAGAAGTTTGAGTCAGGTAATCAAATCCTTATGATACTTCTGAGCAGACTTTCGCTTTCGACTGCGGTGGGTGAATTAATAATTACAGAATTAACAATGAGTAATGAGTAATTAAAAAATGCCTCTCGACGGAGGCATTTTTTGTGGGCCCACCTGGACTTGAACCAGGGACCACCTGATTATGAGTCAGGTGCTCTAACCAACTGAGCTATAGGCCCCCATTTAAATTATGAATTACGAATTACGAATTACGAATATCAGGGATGGCAAAATTAGAAAAAAAATCGCATTTTTGCAAAATGGTTTTCCCCGTCGCTCGCTGAAATGCTTCATCTTACATCAAATATCCCCAATCACACATCGATAAAAAACATCATCTTCGATTTTGGCGGTGTGATCTGCGACCTTGATATCCAATGCACTGTTGAGAAATTCAAGGAATTCGGTCTCCCCAAAGCGGAATTTTCTACGGCTCCGGAAGAACAAAACCAACGGTTTGGACGGCTTGTTTCAACTTATGAAACCGGCTTCATTACCTCCCGACAATTCAGGGATGTGATCCGGAACCATTACCAGGTTCCTCCCTCCGATGAAGCCATCGACGATGCCTGGAACGCCCTGCTGGGGAGGATCCCTGAACCCCGGATCCGGCTGTTGGAAAATATACGGGATAGTTACCGGATTTTCCTGCTCAGCAATTCAAATGAGATACATTTCCTGAAATACCGGGAAGATCTCCGACAACAGTATGGTTACAGTGATTTTGATGCATTGTTTGAAAAGGTTTATTTTTCCTACCGGCTTCACATGAAAAAACCAGACCCGAAGATTTTTCAATGGGTTTTGAATGAGAACAAACTGGATCCTGCCGAAACTCTGTTTATTGACGACACCCTTATGCACATTGAGGCTGCCTGTGAACTTGGCATCACCGGGTACCACCTCCGGGAAGGAGAAGAAATCATCCAGTTGTTTGGGAAACCGTAACTTTTCTATCACACAGGAGTATAATCCTATGAAAGTCACTTGACTTTTCAGTAAATTTATGTTAAATTTGCATCCCTTTTTAACCGGATATATAAAATGAAATTATCTCAATTCCGTTTTCACCTGCCTCCTGAATTAATAGCCGGGAATCCTTCCAAAACGCGGGATGAAGTTAATATGATGGTACTCGACCGCAAGACTCAAACATTTGAACACAGACATTTTAAAGATATACTGGAGTACTTCAGTGAAGGGGATGTATTTATCATCAACAATACCAAGGTTTTTCCCGCCCGTTTATATGGTGAAAAAGAAAAAACCGGTGCAAAAATCGAAGTTTTCCTCCTCCGGGAACTCAACCGGGAATCAAGGTTATGGGACGTTCTCGTTGACCCTGCCCGGAAAATCCGGATCGGGAATAAATTATATTTCGGGGAAGACGATTCCCTTGTAGCAGAGGTTATCGACAACACAACTTCTCGCGGACGAACCATCCGGTTCCTGTTTGACGGGCCTTATGAAGAGTTCAAGAAAACCATCCAGAGTCTCGGTGAAACTCCGCTTCCCAAGATACACAACCGCCCGGCAACATTGGAAGATGAAGAGCGCTACCAGACGATCTTTGCCAAGCATGAAGGCGCCGTTGCAGCCCCGACAGCCGGGATGCATTTCAGCCTTGAAGTGATGAAACGGTTGGAGCTCCAGGGCGTTTCTTTTGCCGAGATCACCCTGCATGCAGGACTCGGAAATTTCCGCACCATCGATGTCGAAGACCTCACCAAGCACAAGATGGATTCGGAAGAGGTAATCATTGAGCAGGATACTGCAGATATGGTTAATTGCGCGAAACTCGGAAAAAAGAAGATCGTAGCTGTGGGAACCACCTCGATGAAAGCCATCGAATCGTCGGTTACCATTGCCGGCACACTGAAACCTTTCAGGGGTTGGAGTAACCGTTTTATTTTCCCGCCCTATGAGTTCAGCATTGCCAATGCCATGATCACCAATTTCCAGCTGCCACAATCTCCCATGATGATGATGGTGGCCGCTTTTGCAGGATATGATTTCCTGATGGAAGCATACCGTATCGGCGTCGAGAAAAAATACAAGTTCTTTACCTATGGCAATCCCATGCTGATCATTTAATCCTTCATCCCTGAATTCTTGTCAGAAAATTCTGCCATATTGGTTGCCGGTGGAACCGGAATCCGCATGAATACAGAAATTCCGAAGCAATTTCTGTTGTTGGCCGGACAGCCTGTTCTGATGCATACCATCCGGATTTTTCACCTGTTTGATCCGGAGATGCCTTTGTTTGTTCCCCTTCCCGAATCCTATATCCCGTACTGGGAACAACTTTGCCGGGACCATTCTTTTACCATCCTTCATCACATTGTTAAAGGAAGTAAGACCCGTTTTGGTTCGGTGAAGAATGCACTGGAACAGATCAGCGGGGAAGGATTAGTAGCGATCCATGATGGCGTCAGGCCGCTGGTTTCGATCGATACACTGAAACGCACTTTTGAAGAAGCCGGGAAAAGTGGGAATGCCATCCCGGTGATCAGGATGCAGGAATCGATACGGGAAACCGGGCCCGGCGGGAATAAGGAAATAGCACGTGAAAACCTGAGGATCGTCCAGACCCCCCAGGTATTCCGGAAAGAACTGATCAAAAAAGCTTATAATTCGGCCCCATACCAAAATTACACCGACGATGCAACGGTATTGGAAACGCTCGGCGAAATCATTCACCTTGTAGAAGGAAATCCTGAAAACATCAAAATCACTTGTCCTTCCGACCTCCGCTATGCAGAAGCTATTCTCGGATATTAGGGTTTCTTTAATTTTGTCTTCATCCTATCTATAAAAAATGGAAGATAACCGAATCATCTTAGGCATCGACCCCGGAACGAATATCATGGGTTACGGGATCATCGGCATCGCGGGAAAAAAGATAAGTCTTTTATCGCTTGGTGTGTTAAAATTAAACAAAGTTGAGAGTCATGCCCTGAAACTTAAAAATATTTTTGAACAAACTTTTTCACTGATAGAACAATATCACCCGGATGAATTGGCCATTGAAGCCCCGTTTTATGGAAAGAATGTACAGTCGATGCTGAAACTGGGCCGGGCGCAGGGGGTGGCGATCGCTGCTGCTTTATCGAGATCAATACCGGTTTTCGAATATTCCCCGAAGAAAGTCAAGCAATCCATCACCGGAAAAGGAAGCGCCTCGAAAGAACAAGTTGCAGCCATGCTTCAAACGCTGCTGAGTTTTAAAGAAATGCCGAAACATTTAGACGCAACCGACGGACTTGCCGTTGCAATGTGCCATTACTTTCAGCGTAATCCAAGTCAGGAAAAGAAGAGTTATTCAGGCTGGAAGGGGTTTCTGGCTGACAATCCGGAGAGAAAAGGCTGAAGATGGAGGATCGAGGATAGAGGATGGAAAATGGAGAATGGAGAATGGAGGATGGAGGATGGAGGATCGAGAATGGAGTATGGAGGATGGAGAACGAAGAATCTGATCAATCCTCTATTCTCCATACTCTATTCTCTTCTCTACATTAGTTTCTGATATACCATCCACCAGCGGTCGGGAATATCGTTGGTGCAAGCAGTCTGGTAATCCTGGTAGGAACAGGGAACCAGGTAATGGCGCTGATAC
This sequence comes from Bacteroidales bacterium, assembly GCA_003142515.1. Taxonomy (GTDB): domain Bacteria; phylum Bacteroidota; class Bacteroidia; order Bacteroidales; family FEN-979; genus FEN-979. Next base: position 30,356 of record PLMO01000174.1, on the reverse strand, counting down.
TTGATGCGCTGTTCAGATTGTAACGGTATCTCCATCCACCAGCGGTCGGTCTTTTTGCTTTTATAAAATGTCAGTTCTTCTTTGTGATCGGTGATCGTAACGCGGTACCGGATATAATCTTCATCATTTTTAAAAGGAAAATCGTGGGGACGGTTATAGAACCCTTCCACGAAATACCAGATCATTTGTGCCACCAGTTGAGCCGTCTGGCCATTCCGGTCGTGCTGGGGATTGGTTTCATAAAAGCCGATGGAAGTAAGCTTATCGCTCAATCCTGCATACCGGATGATCTGACAGATCTCTTCGCCATAAAAACCGTTTGGCGTGGCATTAGCATTGCCGGGCGCATCTGAAAACCTTATGGACGATACATCCACGGTGATCAGGTCGGCATTTCTTACGACGGGTTCTGCTTCTTCAAGGTTCTCCCGTAAGAGTCCGAGCCGGTAAATATCGAACATAAGGTTTTTCATCAGTTTCAGCGCGTCCTGGTCGATAAAATAGGTCTGGTAACCCAGGTTGGCATAGTTGAAGAGGTAATTGGGCTGATGCAGGATGATATTGCTCAGGAATGACCGCGAAGTGACTTCATTTTCCGAACTGCCGAGGTCGAACATGGAATCAATGGAAACGATATTGATGATCTGTCCGAGGTTCTGGTATGCCTGGTAATTGGCATAGGTCAGATCCTGGCTGCCGCCGATGATGACGGGAAAGATGTTGTTTTCTAGCATTTCCGCGATGACGGAAGAAAGACCGAAATAGGTATCCGATACCTGGAATCCCGTTTTGATATTACCCAGGTCGACGATCTTCGGCTCGAAAGATCCCGGAAACAGGTTGTACAAGTGTTTGCGCACGTAGTCGGGTGCAAGTGCACAGCCTTCATTGTTAAATGCATTCCGGTCTTCCTTCACCCCGATCAGCACGATATCGGCATCATGGTAATCTGGAAATTCGCCGGGATTGGTAAAAGCGATTATCTTATCTCCCATCCGGAGCAGCCCGGAGGGCTCAGGAATATAGCTGAGATCAGCAGGTTCAAAAAATTCAGAAATATCCATACATTTGATTAAATGGCCGGATCAAATTTACTTCTTTTTTCTTGACCTCCTGCCCGGTTTGGAAGGTTCTGTTTCTTTTACAATATGAAGACAATCTTCCAG
>PLMO01000174.1:0-29117 GCA_003142515.1 Bacteroidales bacterium | reverse complement strand
TCATCCGTTTTAGCAAGCGAATAGAATGCCGATTTATGGCGGACATATGGACCAAAACGCCCGGTTGACACGATCACTTCGGAATCCTCATAATCGCCAAGTGATCTTGGTAATTTAAAAAGCTCCAGCGCTTCGTCAAGGGTAATTGTATCGATACTTTGTCCTTTTTTCAGGGATGCAAACCGGGGTTTATTTTCCGAATCGCTGTCGCCGAGTTGTACCATCGGGCCATACCGGCCGATCCTGACAGAAAGGTTCTCCCCGCTCAGGGGATCCTTGCCCAGGAGTTTTTCCCCGCTTACTTTCTTTGAATTTTCAAGGGTTTTTTCGATCTGGGCATGAAATGGATAATAGAAATCATGGATCATTTTATTCCATACCAATTTCCCTTCGGCGATTTCATCAAATTCCAACTCCACATCGGCAGTGAAATTATAATCCAGGATATTGACAAAATACTGCATCAGGAAGTTGTTGACCAGGTTACCGATATCCGTCGGGTAAAGCTTGGCTTTTTCAAAGCCTGTATTTTCCGTTTTCATTTCTTCAATAAGCGACCGGCATTTCAGTTTGATCAATGAATATTGACGAATGATGCCCTCGCGGTCTTCCTTGATCACATATTCCCGTTTCTGGATGGTGGAAATGGTGGGCGCATAGGTGGATGGACGACCGATGCCCAGTTCCTCCAGCTTTTTGACAAGGCTTGCTTCTGTGTAACGTGGCAGGTGTTGCGTGAATTTTTGCTGCGCCTCGATCTCCTGAGCGATCAGCTTATCACCGGTAACGATAGGGGGCAACATTCCTTCCTGGTTTTCATCCTCGTCATCATCTTTTGATTCCATATACACTTTCAGGAATCCGTCGAATTTGATAATTTCTCCCCTGGCGATAAACTTCTCCGTTGCATTCGAAATGCCGATGGTGACATTGGTTTTCTCAAGAATGGCGTCGCTCATCTGTGAAGCAATGATTCTCTTCCAGATAAGGTCGTAGAGCCGTTTCTGCGAATTGTCACCCTCGATATTCCGGTGATTCAGGTAAGTTGGGCGGATGGCTTCATGCGCTTCCTGGGCGCCTTTGGTCCGGGTAGTATATTGTCGTGTCTTCACATATTCGGGTCCGAACGACCGGTTGATCTCTTCTTTTGCCATGCCCAGCGCCATTTTAGAGAGGTTAACCGAGTCGGTACGCATATAGGTGATCTTCCCCGATTCATAAAGCTGCTGTGCAACGCGCATCGTGTTTGCAACCGAAAAACCCAGTTTCCGGCTGGCTTCCTGTTGCAAGGTCGAAGTAGTAAATGGCGGGGCAGGTGATTTCTTTGCCGGTTTTGTGTCGATGTCATCGACTGCAAACAAGGCCGTTTTACATTTTTCAAGAAATGCAATGGCCTCTTTTTTCTCGTTGAACCGTTTGTTCAGTTCGGCTGTTATCTTTGATTTTTTCTTCTCATCATCCAACAGGAACTCTGCCTGGACGCGATAGGAAGAAACGGCAGCAAAGTTGCGGATTTCTTCTTCCCTTTCGGCGATCAGGCGGACTGCAACAGACTGAACCCTTCCTGCGGAAAGGGAAGGTTTAATTTTTTTCCAGAGCAGGGGGGAAAGTTCAAATCCAACCAGCCGGTCGAGTACCCTGCGCGCCTGCTGAGCATCCACGAGGTTTTTATCGATCTTCCTCGGATTTTCGATCGCCTCTGTTATGGCCGTTTTCGTAATTTCATGAAAAACAATCCTCTTCGTTTTCGATTCATCCAGGTCCAATGCCGATACCAGGTGCCAGGCTATGGCTTCCCCTTCACGGTCCTCATCGGATGCCAGCCAGATCGTTTCCGCATCGGCTGCTTTCTTTTTCAGTTCGGCGACAACTTTTTTTTTCTCCGGTGAGATAATGTACCGCGGAAGAAATCCATTTTCAATATCTACGCCGAGGTCTTTTTTCGCAAGGTCCATGACATGGCCAAAGCAGGATTTTACAATGTAATCCTTCCCAAGGAACCCCTCTATGGTTTTGGCTTTTGCAGGAGACTCAACGATCACAAGATTTTTGGTCATTTCCAGGAAATTAGTTAAAACTTTGAAAACCGGCACAAAAGTAAAACAATTACCAATTCAAATCACCTTCAGGCATTATCGGGCGAAATCTTATTTTGATGTGATGGAACTTGAAGGAAGGAAAAACAAATATAACCTTATCGTCTGTAAAAACGAAAATAGCCTCAGTTTATTCTGTTTACCTTTGTACACTTTTTTTAGCTTAATCGGGAAAATAGGAAAAAGGTAATACGGACAAAGGGTGAAAAATAAAATTTTTTTTATAGAGACCTATGGTTGCCAGATGAATTTCTCTGATAGTGAGATCGTTGCATCGATTCTTGAAGAGGAAGGTTTTGGCAACACAAAAGATATCAGGGATGCCGATATGATCTTTATCAATACCTGTTCGATCCGGGATCATGCAGAACAGCGGATAAGAAAAAGGCTGGAGTATATGCAATCCCTGAAGAAAAAAAACCCGCAGTTAGTCATCGGAATGCTGGGATGTATGGCGGAACGGTTGAAGACACAATTGCTCGAAGAGGAACAAATGCTGGATCTCATTGCCGGGCCGGATTCGTACCGTGATCTGCCCCGGCTGGTGGCCGAGGTGGAATCAGGTAAAAAGGCCGTCAACACCTTGCTTTCCATTGATGAAACNNCGTTTCCATCACGCAGGAAGCCGAAACTCTTTTTCACAAGGGCTTCCGGGAGGTGACCCTGCTGGGGCAGAATGTCAACTCCTACCATTGGACATGGGATGAGAAGGAAACCGGGTTTGCCGAACTCCTGGAAAAAGTGACCTGGGTCAATCCCTTATTAAGGATCCGTTTTGCCACTTCGCATCCAAAAGATCTTTCGGATGAACTACTCCAAACCATGTCCCGGTACAAAAACATTTGCAACTCCATCCATCTCCCGGTGCAATCGGGCAGCACCTATATCCTCGACCACATGAACCGCGGTTACACCCGTGACCAGTACCTTGAGCGCGTCGCTGCGATCCGGAGTTTCCTCCCCGATTGTTCCATATCGACTGACATTATTGCCGGGTTCTGTGATGAGACGGAAGAAGATCACAAAGAGACCTTATTCCTCATGGAACAGGTTGGATTTGATTATGCGTTTATGTTCCGTTATTCGGAAAGGCCGGATACCCTGGCGGCAAACCAGTACCGGGACAATGTTCCTCCTGAAGTGAAAGACCGGAGGTTGCGGGAAATCATCGACCTTCAGCAAAAACTTTCCTACCAAAGCAATAAAAAAGATGTCGGGAAAACTTTTGAAGTGCTGATCGAGGGTTTTTCAAAACGATCCGATGTGTTTTTTTCTGGCCGGAACTCACAGAACAAAGTAGTGATATTCCCCATTACCGGAAATAATCCAGGAGATTATGTCAATGTAAAAATCAACCGTTTCACGTCTGCAACACTGATTGGTGAAGCAAGTTCATAAGCAACACTTTTCTACCTGAAGATTTTACTTTAATCCAAACCTATTCTATTATAGAATGGTGAAATTTTCAGGTTTACGAAAAAAGGTTACCTTTGTTTTTTGAATAAAATGGTAATAACCCCAGGGCAAGCCCTGGACCCAAATTCCGCTGCAAGCGGGGAATTTAACCTAAAAAAGATTAACAAAAGCCAAATCCTTGTTTTATAAAATTTTCAATCCCTGTCGGGGCATTCATATGGGTATGGGGACGAATACGGATATGGATATGAGTGTGGTTATGGTTACGGATTTTATTCCGAAGACCATAAGACGGAGAAAAAATCTGTATTGAAAAGAATTTTTGGGAGGTTGTAGTGTACCAGTTACGTCATTTACAGGAACTAGAATCCGAAGCAATATTTGTTATCCGGGAAGTTGCTGCCCAGTTTGAGCGGCCCTCTCTTTTATTTTCAGGGGGAAAAGATTCGATCGTGCTGGTGCATCTTGCGCAAAAGGCTTTCTGGCCGGCACGGATTCCTTTTCCGCTCGTTCACATCGATACCGGTCACAATTTTGAAGAAACGCTGCAGTTCCGTGATGCGCTCGTGAAGAAATTCCATGCCCGTCTGATCGTGGGTTCTGTCCAGGAATCAATCGACATGGGAAGGGTGGTCGAGGAGCAGGGTTATAATGCCAGCAGGAATGTACTTCAAACGGTAACCCTTTTGGACACTATTGAAAAGTATAAATTTGATGCAGCCATTGGCGGGGGCCGGCGTGACGAAGAAAAAGCCCGTGCAAAGGAAAGGTTCTTCTCGCACCGGGATGAATTCGGCCAATGGGACCCCAAGAACCAACGGCCTGAACTTTGGAACATCTTCAATGGAAAGAAAAGGATGGGCGAACATTTCCGAATATTTCCCATCAGCAACTGGACCGAGATGGACATCTGGCAATATATCCATCATGAAAAAGTTGACTTACCCAGTATTTACTATACGCATGAGCGGAAAGTTTTTAACCGCGACGGCGTGTGGCTTGCCTGGGCGCCTTTCATGAAACTGAAGGAGAAAGAAAAAGTGGAAATCCGAAAAGTACGGTGCCGCACGGTTGGTGACATCACTTGCACGGGTTTGTCGCTTTCGACCGCCAACTCACTCGAAGATATCATCCGGGAGATCGCAGCCACACGCGTGACAGAAAGAGGCGGAAGATACGACGACCAGCGTTCGGATGCAGCCATGGAAGACCGGAAAAAAGAAGGCTACTTTTAGTAGTGAAAAATGAAGAATGAAGAATGAAAAATTCATATAAATGCCATAGGAGTTAGTTATTTATAGAAAAAATAAAAAATACATTTAAACCCCGTAGGGGTTAAATATTTATAGATGACAAAACATCAGGATGGAAGCGGCGAATTCTCCAGCAAAGTGTACCTTGAGATGGAATTGCTTCGTTTTACGACGGCCGGAAGCGTAGATGATGGGAAAAGCACGCTGATCGGGCGCTTACTTTACGACAGCAAATCCATTTTTGAAGACCAGCTGGATGCCGTAAAAAAGGCCAGTCTGAAAAAAGGAAGTGAACACATTAACCTGGCATTGCTCACCGATGGACTTCGTGCTGAGAGAGAACAAGGTATCACCATTGATGTTGCCTATCGCTATTTTGCAACGCCCCGGCGAAAATTCATTATTGCCGATACCCCGGGGCATATTCAATATACCCGCAATATGGTTACCGGCGCCTCTACGGCCAATGCAGCCATCATCCTGATCGATGCCCGGAATGGCGTAACCGAACAAACCCACCGTCACGCTTACATTGCATCCCTTCTTGAGATCCCGCACATCATCGTTTGCATTAACAAAATGGATCTTCAGGATTACAAAGGGGAGGTTTTTAACCGGATAAAAACAGATTTCAAATCCTTTTCCGACCTGATTTTCCCGGTGAAAGATGTACGTTTTATCCCTATCAGTGCACTGCACGGCGATAATGTTGTGGATCCCTCGGCGAACATGGATTGGTATCAGGAAGGAACCCTTTTGCAGGCACTGGAGAATATCCCCATTTCAAATGACTATAACCTCAGGGATGGTCGCTTCCCGGTTCAAATCATCATCCGTCCTGAATCCGACGAATTTCATGATTACCGGGGTTATGCCGGACGCATTGCCGGAGGTGTTTTCCACAAAGGCGACCGGGTATTTGTCCTTCCTTCACGGATTCTATCGGTCATAACTTCCATCAACACCTTTAACAACACGCAGGAAGAAGCATTCGCACCCATGTCGGTTACCCTTACCCTTGCAGATGATATTGATATCAGCCGGGGCGACATGATCGTTCCGGAGAACAATGTCCCCCGCGAAAGTACCACAATCGAGGTGATGCTCTGCTGGATGAACCAACTCCCACTGCAGGTGAACGGGAAATATGCCGTAAAACATACTACACGGGATGTGCGCTGCGTGGTTAGAGAGGTTAAATACATCCTGAACATCAATACGCTTGAAAAACAGGAAGAGGAGAAAACCGTGAAACTGAATGATATTGCCTGTGTTGTGTTACAAACCACCAAACCCCTGTTTTACGATCCTTATTCCGTGAACAGGATTACCGGCAGCCTGATCCTGATTGATGAATCCACCAACGAGACGATGGGTGCAGGAATGATCCTTTAATCATATGTTTTCCACAATAAACAGGAAAAAATCGCGTTAATCAGAATATTCAGAAGACGCTTGTTTTTCATGTGTTAATAATTTTGATTTTAATGGCCACATGAAATAGCCATTATCAGCGTGCATGTTTTGCATTAACAGTATTCGTATGAGTATTTCTTAATTTTTATTTCATGATAACGATGCGGAATTACTTTATCTCCCTGTTCCTTTTTCTGGTAACGATTACAGGCTTTGCCCAGACAACGGGCATCGGCCAATGGAGGGACCATCTTCCCTATTCCCAATGCATTGCCGTAAAAGAAGTCGGAAGCAGGATCTATTGTGCCACACCCTATTCCATTTTTTATTACGATAAAGAAGATAACAGCATTCAAAGGATCAGCAAGATCAATGGACTTTCGGATATCGGGATTTCCACCATCAACTATAACGCGACATATAAAACCCTGGTGATCGCTTATACCAATGCCAATATTGATCTTATCAAGAACAATACGATCGTTAACATTTCGGATATCAAGAGGGCTTCCATTCTGGGAAATAAAACCATCAACGATATTTATTTCATCGATCAGTATGCTTATCTTTCCTGTGGTTTTGGCATTGTGGTACTGGATGTGAATAAAGAAGAGATTCATGATACTTATTACATCGGGGCCAATGGAGGCCAGGTCAATGTGCTCGGGCTGACAAAAGATGATCAGGATACCCTCTTTGCCGCAACAGAACAAGGCATTTATATTGCCTATGCTAAAAACGTCAATCTTGCGAATTATCAATCCTGGAAAAGAGATACGAGGTTGAACCCCGGAGCAAAATACGATAACATCATCAACTTCAGCGGACAGGTGGTCGTGAGCCAAGCTCAGACATCCGGAGATAGCCTCTTCCGCTATTCATATGGCCAATGGACAAAATGGATACTGAGTTTTTCGACTCCTGTTGAACATATGGAATCGAACTATGGGAAGCTGTTTATCGCATTTAGCTCTTTCGTGAAATACTATGATACAGATTTTAATGAAATCAGTGGGGTGTATAGCTATAACGGAGGCGGGGTAAACCCGTCTGATGCCATTTACGACAAGGACGGACTGATCTGGATTGCCGACAGATATTCCGGGCTGGTCTCCGTAGATAATATGGGAAAAGCCACTCCGATCAATCTTGGCGGACCTCTTTCTAACCTCGTTTTTGCCATTACCGCTTTTGGAAATGATGTTTATGTTGTTCCGGGAGGAAGAGACCTTACCTATGTTCCAAACCACAATTCACCGGCGATTTATCATTACAACAGCACTTCCTGGAACAACATGACTTCAGGCACAGATCCCGTTATGAACCAGCCTAATCTTAAAGATCTTTCAACTGTCAGCGTTGATCCCAGCGATCCGCGAAGAATTTATTCCGGCTCATATGGCTATGGGTTGACAGAATTCTACAACGACAAAATGGTAGAACGTTATGGTGCAATGAACAGTACACTCATGCATCATTTTGCAGATACTGATACCAGCGACATCCGTGTCGGAGGCACTGCCTTCGACAGCGACGGAAATCTCTGGGTGGTGAATTCGGCTAACGACCGCTGCATCTCGCGATATTGTAAATCTTGCTCAACGAAATGGACCGGGTATGATGTCCCCATCATAGGTAATGATGACCTCGGACAAATGATTATAGACCATAGTAACCAGAAATGGGTGGTGATGAGGATCATAACGTCCGTCCCCGGTTCCCTGCTGGTTTTTAAAGAAGATGCCAAAACTCCCGCAAACAGCAAATATATCATGCTAAACCAGCAACCGGGCAACGGGAATATTCCGGGACAGGCTGTTTTTGCTATGGCTGTTGATAAGAACGGTCAGGTTTGGGTTGGAACGGAAGCAGGTATTGGCGTTTTCTTCAACCCTGAAAACATCTTTACCGGCCAGGATTTCGACGCACAGCAGATCCTTGTCCAGCAGGGAGCCTATGTTCAGTACCTGATGGAAAACGAGAAAGTGACTGCTATTGCCGTTGATGGCGCCAACCGTAAATGGATCGGTTCCGAGGGCGGAGGGTTGTATTTATTCTCGGAAGACGGAACAAAACAGATCTACCATTTTACCATCGATAACAGCCCGCTGCTATCCAATAATATTCTTGCGCTGGCAATTGATCCGGAAACCGGGGAAGTGTTTATCGGCACCGACCAGGGCCTGGTCTCTTATAAAGGAACTGCCACCGAAGGAGGTGACACCTTCTCCGGTGTTTATGCCTATCCTAATCCTGTCAAGGAAGATTATGACGGGTTCATCGGGATCAAGGGCCTTGTTACCAATGCCCAGGTTCGTATTACCGATATCGAAGGAAATCTCATCTTTTCCACAAAAGCTGATGGAGGCCAGGCGGTTTGGGATGGAAAGAACTTCAGCGGGAGAAAGGCAAAAAGCGGGGTTTACTTAGTTTATGCCGGTAACGATACAGGAACCCAGAAAATCGTAACCAAAATCCTCATTATTCATTAATGCTTCACAAGACCAGAGGAATCGCCTTACATGCAACCAAATTTTCGGAAACCAGCAGTGTTGTGAAGATCTATACCGAGCTTTTCGGACTTCAGTCGTACATTGTTAAGGGAGTCAGGAAACAGAATGCAAAGATCAAACCCGGGCTTTTTCAACCTCTGACAATTCTCGACCTTGTAGTTTATCACAAGGAAAAATCGTCGCTTCAAAATTTAAAAGAGGCGAATTATTCCCATCCTTATCAGGCTATTCCCTTCGACATCCGGAAAAGTTCCATTGCAATCTTCATCAACGAACTTATCTACAAGACTATCCATGAAGAAGAACCCCACCCGGAACTCTTTTCATTTCTCTATAACACCTGTCTCCACTTAGATGCTGCCGGCGACAATTTTTCACTTTTTCACCTTGTTTTTTCCCTGCAGCTCACCCGTTACCTGGGTTGCATGCCGCAGTTAAATTATTCGGGCAAAACTCCGTTTCTGAACCTCCGGGAAGGAATTTTCCAGACAAGCACCCCTGAACACCGTGATTTCCTGGAACCCGCAATGAGCCAACTATTCTTTCAGATTTTACGGACCCCGGAAGGCGCCGGTGCCTCCATCCAGGTTTCTGCAAAAACCCGGGATACGTTGCTGGAAATAATCCTCTTTTATTACCATCTGCATGTGCCTGGATTCAGGGAAATGCAATCCCATCATATACTGCATACGGTACTGGGATAAGCCTCCAAATCCAAGTTTTCGTTATCTTTGCCCAAAATCAGAAACTATGTCACAGGTACTGAGCGAGCAGGAAATGATTCGCCGCAACTCATTGAAAGAACTTTTACGATTAGGAATAAATCCTTATCCTCCCGATACGTTTGAAGTCACCGCGCATGCAGCAGAAATCAAGAAAAAATTCGCAGAAGATAAATCGCTTTTCCAGGATATAAGCATTTCCGGGAGGATCATGAACCGCAGGATCATGGGAGCAGCATCCTTTGTTGAGATCCAGGATTCCACCGGCAGGATCCAGCTATATGTGAAACGGGATGATATCTGCTCAGGGGAAGACAAAACCCTTTATAATTCGGTTTTTAAGAAATTGCTTGATATCGGGGATATCATTGGCGTGAANNACCCTTCTTTGCAAATCATTACGGCCCCTTCCAATAGTGAAAGAAAAGGAGGATACAGTTTTCGATGCATTCACCGATCCTGAACAGCGCTATCGCCAGCGGTATGTCGACCTGATCGTGAATCCGCAGGTGCGTGAAACCTTCCTGAAACGCGCTATCCTGATTAATTCCATGCGTTCATTCCTGAATCTCCGGAATTATCTTGAGGTGGAAACCCCTATCCTCCAGCCATTGTATGGGGGCGCAGCAGCAAAGCCTTTTACCACTTTTCACAATACCCTCGATACGACACTTTACCTGCGTATTGCCAATGAGCTTTACCTCAAACGGTTGATCGTAGGCGGTTACGATGGTGTTTATGAATTTTCAAAAGATTTCCGCAATGAAGGGATGGACCGGTTTCACAATCCCGAATTCACCCAGATGGAATTGTATGTGGCATATAAGGATTATGAATGGATGATGAACCTGGTGGAAGAAATGGTGGAGAAAATCGCCATTGACCTGCACGGCACCACCGAGATACAGGCAGGAGAAAACAGGATTGATTTCAAACGGCCCTGGAAGCGCTTTACCATGTATGAGGTGATTCAGCATTACACCGGGATCGATATCACCGGGAAAACCGAGCGGGAACTGGTTGCCCTTGCGAAAAGCTTAAATGTGCCGGTTAATCCGACCATGGGCAAAGGAAAGATCATCGACCAGATCTTCGGGGAAAAATGCGAACCTAATTTAATCCAGCCGACGTTTATCACCGATTATCCCATAGAAATGTCACCCCTGGCAAAGAAACACCGGAGCAAAGAAGGACTTGTGGAACGGTTCGAAGCCATCTGCAACTGCAAAGAGATCTGCAATGCATTCTCTGAACTCAACGATCCCATCGATCAGCGCGAACGGTTCGAAGCACAGCTGGAACTTGGAAAACGCGGGGATATGGAATCAATGATGCTCGATGAAGATTTTCTGCGTTCGCTGGAATTCGGAATGCCACCGACAGCTGGAATGGGTATTGGTATCGACCGGCTCACCATGATCATGACCAATTCAGCATCCATACAGGATGTATTGTTTTTCCCGCAAATGCGTCCAGAAAAAAAATCTACCTGATCAGCAACATCTTTTTTGTGACGGTTTCCTTATCGGTAGTAATCTCTAGGTAATAAATCCCTGAAGGAATATCTCCTGCATTGAAAGTGACATTATAAGCACCCGCAGCCTGTTCAGAATGCATGATCGTGGTAATTTCCTTTCCTAACATATTCAGGATTTCCAGTTTTACATTTGTTCTTTCCGGCATCTGGTAATGGATAACCGTTGAACCTGTGAATGGATTCGGGTAGTTGTAAATAAGCAACGATTCTCCTTTTCCGGAAACCGCAGGAATACCGTCGTAAAGGTCGCTGTTAAGCATGATGATCACACGATGGGTGCCGAGTTCGCTTACAACATTCATGGTATCGATACAATATACCGGAGTATTCATATAAACGGGTATCGGAAATCGTACGTGCACATATTCGGAATCACCCGGGTTCATCATGTACGGGAAACTGGTTACCGAAAGAGAATCAACCCACCATCCTGTCTTGCCCGATTGCTGCACCGAATCCAGGTTAATGCCTGTCGTTGTGAAATTATGCAACCGGGTTGCTTTCCCTTCAAAGAGATCTTCCATGGTCCGGAACCAAAGTGTATCAGGGATCGCAGTTATGTCGGTATAGATGGCTGTAAAGGTAAACGGGTCGCCAGGGCCCATGAAGGGCATGGTAGCATTGTGTCCCGATTTGTCGGCAGCATAAAGATAATAGTGAATGACGTTTCCTGCAGGCTGTTTCGGGATAAGACCAGTATAGTGCAAACCGGAAGTATTCACCATGTTTACCTTTTGATAATTCCCTGAATTGACCTGGTACCAGATCAGCACCGAATCGTTATACACAGCTGAATCGCTGCAAGGGATAAGATCGGCAGTAAGGAGGAAATTATCCTGGGCCGGCTGGTTGCCGGTAAGCGGTATATGACGGATATAAAGTTGCCCGATGTCGGCAATGCCCATGTTCCGGCAATGCAAGGCATCAGTGGATACCCATGGTGCAGAAGGAGCCCCAAAAATACCGAAGACCTGGTATCCCGGCATGGCAGCCTGATACGCTGCAATGGCACTGTCGTCCCAACTGGAATTCATAATAGGGACAAAAACTTTATTATTCAGGATCAGTGAATTAGTATAAGGCTGATCGTCGGGGGTATTCACGCGGAAAACACGGTAGTTATAACCATAGGAACAAAGCGTGTTGGCATAATAATTTGCAGTGGCCTCAATCTCGGTATACTGGGGATTTGAAGAAGGAACTTTCCGGATCAGGATCTTGTCGGGTGCCAGGTATTTCCCCCAGCAATCAATATGATTGATATAGGTACCGTTGGGATCAGGTACAACCAGGTAAGGATCTATGCCGAGGTAATCGTGAATCTGTGTCGCAATGGAATCATGCGTCTGGGTGGGGTTCTCGTCCCATACCAGGGTAGTGGAAGTAGCGATTCCCATTCCGTCGGACATATAGTTTCCGCCGGTATGAATGATATTCATCCCGTACCAGGGAATTCCAAGCATTTCTGCCACCTGTTTCGGAATTGAGTCATCGTGAGGGCGTGGCCGGTTATACGGAAAATCCACGATCCCGATATGATGGCTACTGTCAGATTCAAACCAGGGACCATAATCGCGTGTCCAGTAGGAATCGTTGGGAGCCACCAGGAAATTGCAATGGGCCATGTTTACCCCGGCAGCCTGGTACTGGCTGGTGACCGTTGCTTGCTGGGTGGAGTTAAGGACAATGGTGGTGACCATGACATCATCGGCCATATCTTTGATCAGGGCGAACGGGATACCAAAAGAAGGATTAGCAGCAACCAGGACCCCCTGCATTTTATCAAATTCGGCTACATTCCTGACAGGCCCGACAGGTGGAGGCGTTTCCACGAAGTTTCTTCCCACCTCGGCTTTGATGAGCATTTCTTCGGCAGAAAGCCAGTGACCATATTGCCAGGGTTCAAGTTTATTTTCCTGCGCGGAAGCCTGAATCACTAAAAGACAGAAAATGGAAAAAAGAAGATAGAATTTATTCATGGGGAAGGGGTTGGGGAATTCAAAGATAAAACTTATTTACGATTAGACGATTTACGAGTTTCGATTGAATTGTTGTATTTTTGATTTTCGATTAATAGTAAATCGTACCTCATAAATTTATTCGTAAATCGAAAATTGATTTAAAAACTGGTAATAACTTCCGTGTGAAAAAATACCATAATCCAGCCAGGGTTGTATTTTTGCTGATTATTTTATCGGAATGAACAGGAAAGTCAGCGTTGCCCGGTTGTCGGTTCTCTCCAACTCCCTGCTGATCGCCATAAAAGTGATCGTGGGAATTCTAAGCGGCTCCGTCAGTATCCTCTCGGAAGCCATTCATTCTTTTATGGATTTCCTGGCAGCCATTATCTCATTTTTTTCCGTGAGGATCTCGGATACTCCTGCCGATAAGCGACATCCTTATGGTCATGGGAAATTCGAGAATATCTCCGGTGTCATTGAAGCCATCCTGATCTTTATTGCATCGGGATGGATCATTTTTGAAGCCGTAAGAAAGATGCTTCATCCCTATACGATTGAAAAAATCGGCCTGGGTATCATTGTGATGGCTATTTCGGCAGCAGTGAATTTTTTTATCTCACGGAGATTATACAAAGTAGCAAAATCAACGGATTCTATTGCGCTGGAGGCGGATGCACTTCACCTGAAGATGGACGTTTATACCTCACTGGGCGTTGCCGCAGGACTATTACTGATGCTGGTCCTGGGTTATTTCATCAAAAGCCCCCTGATCCATTATCTTGATCCGGTCATCGCCATCGTGATCGCCTTGCTGATCCTGTGGGAATCCTTCATTTTATTTAAAAAAGCGTATGCTCCCCTGCTGGATGAAGCTCTTTCGGAAGAAGAGGTGGAAGGCATCAAGTCCCTTATCGGCAGATATTGTTCCGAAATGGTCAATTACCACGGGCTGCGTACACGCAAAGCAGGGAATTACCGGTATGTGGATTTTCACCTGAATGTCCCGGCCGGGATGAACGTGAAAGAAGCCCATAATCTCTGCGACGCCATTGAAGAAGCAATAAAAAGCACCCTGGATCAAACCGAAGTGACGATCCATGTGGAAATTATGTAGATCTGTTCTTTGATTAACAACGGAATGTTAATCAATTTTTTCCTGCCTGTCAACTCGTGTAGGATTATCTCCTAACTTTGCAAATAGCTGTTTTTTAAACGATTTATTCTGCTTTTATGGCTGAGAGGAAAATCCTGATCCTGCTATTATTGATTTTATCACCTTTTCTCCGGGCACAAAACCCTGATCGCCCCGATTCCGTTAACACAAAAACATCCTTTGTGGAAGATGATCCCGTTGCTTCCATGCTCGACAGCCTTGCTCGCCTGAAAATATTTGAAAATTCCAAATTTCTGAAAACCGGTACCGACGAGAATTCAGATATTTACACCGATGAGATCCCCTATTTTTCCGATTCCGTTTACCGCGAAAGGATCACGGGAATGAGCCTTCAATCGCCCTTCGAATATGTTTACAATGCCGATGTCAGAAAATTCATCGACCTCTACGCCTATAAAAAAAGAGGACTGACCGCACGTGTCCTCGGGTTGTCGCAGATTTATTTTCCTTTGTTTGAAGAACAACTCGACAAATACAACATGCCGCTTGAACTAAAATACCTGGCGGTGATCGAGTCGGCTCTCAACCCTGTAGCCAATTCCCGTGCAGGTGCAAAAGGATTGTGGCAGTTTATGTATGGAACTGGAAAAGTTTATGGATTAAAAATTTCCTCTTATACCGACGACCGCTTTGATCCCGTCAAATCTACTATTGCCGCCTGCCAACACCTCACCGACCTTTATGATATTTACGGAAACTGGTCACTGGCGCTGGCTGCCTACAATTCAGGCGCCGGGAATGTGAACAAAGCCATCCGGAGGGCAGGCGGGGCCAAGAACTTCTGGGTTATTCAAAAATACCTTCCGAGGGAAACCCGTTCGTATGTTCCGGCTTTTATTGCAGCAAGTTATGTCATGACCTTTGCTTCCGAACACCGTATCACCCCGGTTGACCCGGGAATCCTGTTCTATGAGATCGATACGGTAACAGTGAAGAACCCGTTGACCTTCGACCAGATCTCAGAGATGCTGAAAATCCCTTATGAAGAAGTCCAGTTCCTGAACCCGGCATTCAAGCAGGGCGTTATCCCGGCAACTTCCGAAACACCCTATAAATTAAGGCTCCGGAAAAAACACATCGGTGATTTCATCAACAATGAGGCTGCCCTTTATGCTTATAAGACCAAGGCAGGAATTCAAAGGGATTCGCTGATGATACTGGCGTTGAGAAACAATCGTGAAACCATCGAATACCGGGTGAAGGGCGGGGAAACTATGGCAGGGATTGCGAAGAAATTCCACATGAGTACTTCTGAGCTGAAATCCCTGAACAGCTTGAAGAAAAACTATGTCAGGCCTAAACAAAACCTCCTTGTCTACAATGGCCCCGCAAAATCAAAGTTCCCGGAAAGTATCACTCCGGTAAATTCATCGCCTGCCGTTACGAATGAGGATCCCGAAAAAGAGACTTCGCGTACTCTTTCATCCGGCACTATTATTTATACAGTAAAGCAGGGCGAATGCATGGCGCTCATTGCTCAAAAACAAGGCTGTACCATTGAGAACCTGATGACCTGGAATAACCTGAAAAGTCAGAACCTCCTGGTCGGACAAAAACTAAAAATCCATTCCTCCTTAGGGGAACCGGCCTCTTCCCCTGAAACCAAGGCCAAAGCAATTTCCCATCCTGCCGGTACAAATGCAAAAACTACCTCCAAACCAAAAGCCAAATATATTTGGTATACCGTCCAGTCAGGGGATAATCTATGGGATATCGCTGAAAAATACGATGCAACTGTTTCCGAGATAAAAACGCTGAACAATATCACAAATACCCAACACATCCGGGCAGGACAGAAGATCAAAATAGAGCCCGGGAAATAAGTAAAGTACGATTTACGAAGTACGAATTACGATTGAATTTTTGATTTACGACATACGATTTAGCGTTTTCTTGGCGTCTTGGCGCCAAGCGGTAAAAAAAGGCACAAAGTCACAAAAAAAACTCACCAATTCACCAGTTCATCAGTTCACTGACTCGATAGTTATAATAATGTCACCCCTGCGGGGTTTTTATTGGTATTTCATTTATTCATGCTAGAATAATTTCACCCCTGCGGGGTTATGGGTGGTTAATTCAAATTATTCCCTTTGTGTGCCTTAGTGAAAACCTTTGTCGCCTTTGTGGTTAGAAAAGGCAGAAGGCGGAGGATGGAGGATGGGGATCAGAGGGCGAAAGACAGAAGTCGGAAATATGAGAATGGAGGATCGAGGATGGAAGATCAAGAACGGCGAATGGCGAACAGCAAACAACAAAAAAATTTTCAAAAAAATCTCCATCTAATTAAAATTTGTATTACTTTTGGCCACTTGGTTAAACTATCCGGTTAAACTTAATGGTTAAAAAAACACTATCGACGGAAGAAAAGATCCTGGAAGCTGCGAAGACAATCTTCCATCGTAAGGGATTTGAAGGCGCACGGATGCAGGAGATCGCCGACGAAGCAAGGATCAACAAGGCCCTGCTTCATTACTATTTCCGGACCAAAGAAAACCTATTCGATGACGTGTTTAAAGCTGCATTACGGGATATCTTCACAAAATTATTTACGACCGTTGATGCCAATGTTCCAATGGAAGAAAAACTGAAGAACCTGATCAATGAATACATCGGGTTCCTGCAGAAGAACTCTTATATCCCCGGCTTCATCCTTGCAGAAATTAACCAGAACCCGGGAAAGATCATTGAAATCTTCAAATCTGCCCCCGTATCGCCTTCCATGTTATTTGAACGGTTGAGAGAATCTGTACAAGATGAGTCGCTGGAAAAAACGGATTTCCGGGAACTTTTTATCAATATCCTTGCCTTGTGCATCTTCCCGATTATTGCCCGGCCGATGTTACAGCACATTCTTGAATTCTCGGATAAAGAATATGACCTCTTTATTGAGAAAAGGAAAAAAGAGCTCCCTGTATTTATCATGAACGCAATCAGAAAAAAATGAAGAGAATCGCATTCCTGCTGGGATCGTTGATCATACAGTCCATCGTTTACGGGCAATCGGATACAATGACCCTTTACGATTGTTACAGGCAGGCAGAAAAAACATATCCCCTGGCACGCCAGTCCGGGATGCTGGAAAAATCGAATGATCTGAAGATAAAAAATCTCAATAAAAATTATTTGCCGCAATTGAACCTGAACGGCAGCGCCACCCTTCAGAGTGATGTAACAGAGCTGAAACTGAACCTGCCGGCCCAGTTCTCTTTCATACAGTTTCCACAGATCAGTAAGGATATGTACAAGGTCACTGTTGATGTGAACCAGTCGATCTATGATGGGAATGTAACCGGTTACCAAAAAAAACTGGAAACTTTCAACCTGCAGTCGGACCAGGAAAGCATCCTGATAGAACTGTACAAGTTGAAAGACCGGATCAACCAAGCCTATTTCAATATTTTTATGCTCCAGCAAAATGAAATGTTATTGAACAGCAACAAAAATCAGCTGGAGTCAAAACTCAAGGAAATTCAATCAGCTGTCACCAATGGCGCTATGCTCTCCTCCAATGCGGACGCCCTGCAGGCAGAGTTGATGAAAATCGACCAGCAATTGATTGAGACCCGCACCGACCGGACTACTGCTTTCAAAGTGCTTTCCGAACTGACTTCTTCCACGATCCCTGACAATTCAAAATTAGTTCTTCCCCGGGTTCAGATCAGTTCGACGGCATTCGAAGATAAACGACCCGAATTGCAGTTGTACAATATCATGCAAACGAAGACAGGGGTGATGAAAGACATGGTGAATACACGCTGGAACCCAAAACTCTATGCCTTCGGCCAGGCTGGGTATGGAAGACCGGGACTGAACATGCTTTCAAACGATTTCACCCCCTGGTGGTTCGTCGGCGCCAGGTTGACCTGGAATATCTGGAACTGGAACCTGAGTAAGAATGAAAAGAAGATCTACGATATCCAGAACGATATCATCGGAACACAAAAAGAAACCTTTGAAAAGAACATTAGGATCGAAGCAACAAGCGGCCTGGCAGAGATTGAAAAACTGGGCGAACTGCTTCAAAAAGATGAGGAGATTATTGCATTGAGAACCAGGATCACGCATACGGCATCCTCACAACTTGACAACGGAATGATCACGTCGAGTGATTACATCGCACGCCTCAACGAAGAAACAATGGCAAAGCTGGATCTCGAACTGCACCGGATCCAACTGGTGAAAGCCAAGATCGCTTACCTGTTTACGCTTGGTAAATTGTAGTGTACAACAAAAAGATTATTATAACCGCAGAGACAAAGACGCAGAAGATTATATTGTGGTTTAAATCAGATTGTGAATGTTTAATTTGATTGTCGCCTGACTGCGGAAATTAGTTGCAAATCTGCGTTAATTTGCAAGAAAAAAGAAATTGACAATTAAGGTTTTACAAAAGTTATAGAAGGCACTTAGGACATCAATTATCTGCGTCTCTGCGGTAAAAAAAATCAAAACCATAAACAAATGAAAAAAACACTCTTAATTGCTCTTCCCGTTTATTTCCTGATCTCCTCCTGTAGCGGGGATAAAGATAGACCCGATGCCTACGGAACATTTGAAGCCACCGAGGTCACGGTTTCTTCTCAGGCCAACGGGAAAATCCTTTTCCTGAAAGTGGAAGAAGGCCAAGTACTCGATTCGAACGTCCTGGTGGGCATTGTCGACACCCTCGATATGGACCTGAGAAAGAGCCAGGCGCGTGAACAGCAACTTGCCACTTCAACGAGAAGGGACGACCTGGCAGCACAGACCGCAGTCCAGGAACAGAATAAAACTAATATTCTGGTGGAAAAGGCACGGGTTGAACGCCTGCTGAAAGACGGAGCAGCCACAACGAAACAGATGGACGACATCATAGCCAGCCTCAACCTCGCCGACAAACAGATCGCCTCGGTAAAATCACAATATGCCAGCCTGGATGCCCAGGTATCCACCTTTAACAAGCAGATCGACCAGATTAACAATTCGATTGCCGATGCACACATAATAAATCCGATAAAGGGAACCGTTCTTATAAAATATGCAGAACCGAATGAAGTGACTACGTTTGGCAAGCCGGTTTACAAGATCGCTAATCTCACCAGCCTCGACCTTCGTGTATATGTGAGCGGGGCTCAGTTGCCGTATATCAAGATCGGACAGAAAGTGGAAGTTCGTTATGATAGGGACGAAAAGACCAATAACTCTGTTGAAGGAGAAGTCACCTGGATCTCGGAAACAGCTGAATTCACACCCAAGACGATCCAGACAAAGGAAGAAAGGGTGAACCTCGTTTATGCTGCAAAGGTGAGGGTAAAGAACGACGGAACGCTGAAAATCGGGATGCCGGGCGAGATCCGGTTCATGCCTTTAAAGTAACACTGTATTAACCAAAAACCATACATTATGAGAAAGATCGGAACATTCACATTTACATTGTTTGCGCTTTTCGCGCTGCTGGGCGGCAAAACATTCGCCCAGAAACACAAGGCCGGCGATATCGTCGGGATCTGGTACAACGAGGAAAAAACCAGCAAAGTCCAGATTTATCAGGAAGGAAATAAATTCTTTGCCAAGGTCGTCTGGCTGAAAGAACCGAACGACAAGGTCACAGGCAAACCCCGGGTGGATAACCTGAACCCGGATGTGAAACTGCAGAAGACCCCTTTGATGGGACTCGTCATCCTGAAAAATTTCGTTTTCGATGGAACGGATGAGTGGAGCAACGGAATCATCTATGACCCGAAGAACGGGAAGACCTACAGCAGCAAGATCCATTTCGGCGACTCTCCCAACCTGCTGAAGATCCGGGGGTATATCGGCTTCTCGTTGCTGGGAAGAAACACCTACTGGACCAAAACAATACTTCTGCCCTGAGGTTTTAATGCAGGAATGCAGAATGCAGGAAGAAAAGCGAATAGCGAATAGCGAACAGCGAACAGAGATAGCATGAATAACCTTTCGATCATCGTCAGTAACATCAGCCGGAATTATGATTCCGTGAAAGCGCTAGACGACGTTTCGTTCGAGGTGCCGAGAGGAGAACTGTTTGGTTTTATTGGGCCGGATGGCGCGGGGAAAACCACGCTGTTTCGAATTCTTGCCACCCTGGTGCTGCCGGATAAGGGAACGGCTTCTGTGGAAGGATTCGATGTGGTAAAAGACTTTAAGAAAATCCGGAAGATATTGGGTTATATGCCGGGACGGTTTTCCCTTTACATGGATCTAAGCGTGGAAGAGAACTTATCTTTTTATGCAACGATCTTCGGAACAACGATCAAAGAGAATTATGACCTGATCAAAGATATCTACCGCCAGATAGAACCGTTTAAAAAACGCATGGCCGGGCAGCTTTCGGGCGGAATGAAGCAGAAACTAGCGCTTTGCTGTGCCCTGATCCATAAACCCGCCGTTATTTTTCTGGATGAACCCACCACGGGGGTGGATGCCGTATCGCGAATGGAATTCTGGGAGATGCTCCGCAGGCTGAAGGAAAGCAATATCACCATTATGGTGTCCACACCATACATGGATGAAGCCAGTCTATGCGACCGCGTGGCGCTCATCCAGGACGGGAAGATCATGAAAATCAGCCGGCCGGAGGAAATTATTGCCGACTACCGATATCAACTCTGGGCCGTGCGGTCAGGTAGGTTTTTTGAATTACTGTCGGATCTCCACGCATACCCTGGAGTACACAGTGTACATGCATTCGGGCAATCTGCACACGTGGCTTTTAATAAGTCAGCTCTATTGATGGATGATCTCCGCCGGCATCTTATCCATGCCGGATATGCGGATGTCGTGATAGAAGAGATCAGGCCGGCCATTGAGGATTGCTTTATGGAGCTGATGAGTCAGTGAATATCGAATATTGAACAACGAATTTTGAATTGTGAACGATAATATCATTACGGTTAAAAACCTGGTCAAGAAGTTCGGGCATTTTGTAGCGAATGACCATTTGAATTTTGAGGTCAGAAAAAGCGAGATCTTCGGGTTTCTTGGGGCGAACGGAGCGGGGAAAACTACGGCGATCCGCATCCTGTGCGGGTTGTCGTATCCAACATCCGGGGAGGTGAAGGTGGGCGGCTTTGATATTTACAACCAGCGCAACCAGATCAAGCGGAACATCGGCTATATGAGCCAGAAATTTTCGTTGTACGATGACCTCACCGTTTACGAGAACATCCGCTTTTATGCCGGGATCTATGGACTTGGCAGAAAAGAGATCACCACAAAGGCCGCGATGCTTATTAAACGTCTCGACCTGGAAGTTGCACGGGACAAGCTGATCCGGGATATCCCGCAGGGTTGGAAACAAAAACTGGCCTTTTCCGTAGCCATCATCCATGATCCCAAGATCGTCTTCCTGGATGAACCCACCGGGGGTGTTGATCCCATCACACGCCGGCAGTTCTGGAACCTGATCTATGAGGCAGCAAGAGATGGCATCACAGTATTTGTCACGACGCACTATATGGATGAAGCGGAATACTGCGACCGCGTTACGATCATGGTCGACGGGAAGATTGCCGCGCTGGATACTCCTTCGGCATTAAAGAAAACATATGACGCAGCCAATATGAATGACGTATTTCTGAAGCTTGCAAGAGCCAAACCGGTAGCCTGAAACGGAATGAAAATGATGAAATTTCTCGAAAAGATAAAACCGGGAGTAAAGAAAAGAACCCTCCTGCTGATTGCAGGGTGTGCATGGAGCATCGCCGGCGGGATCCTGATCTCCCGTTCGCTGAGCCACCTCATCGGCGTGAATCACCACCTGGCAATTGAGATCGGGACCGGGATCGTGTTCGGCAGCTTATTCTACCTTCTTCTCTTTGCACGGATCTCCAAAAAACACATCACAAGAATAAACCTTATAGAAATCGACAATCCCTGTTTCTTTTCCTTCTTCAACTTCCGGAGTTACCTGCTCATGGCTATCATGATCAGCGGTGGAATTATGCTTCGATTATCCGGACTGATTAATCCGGAGATCATCTATACCTTTTTCCTCTGCATGGGAATTCCACTGCTGGTTTCGGCCTGGCGGTTTTTCTACAGCTATGTAAAAAACAAGAAAAGCCTATGAAGCGCTTCACCGGGTTTGTCATCAAGGAGTTTTATCATATCTTCAGGGATTACCGTACCCTGCTGATCCTCTTTGGCATCCCCGCCGTGCAGTTGCTGTTGTTCGGATACGTGATCACCAACGAGATCAAAGATGCCAGGATCGCCATCTATGATGCTTCGAAAGATGAAGTGACTCGGAAGATCTCCGAGAAGATCCTCTCTTCCGGATACTTTATCCTGGAAAAAAATCTGAATAATTATTCCCAGATCAGCCAAACTTTCAGGGAAGGGAAGACCAAGCTGGTCATCGTTTTCGGTAGTAAATTCGCGGAAAAGCTGCAGCAGGAAGGAAAAGCCGAACTCCAGATCCTCGGCGATGCTTCCGACCCTAATACCGCCAATATCCTGGTTAACTATGCTACCGGCATCATCAACAATTATCTTATCTCCATCGATATTGAACAAATGCCGATGCGCATCATTCCCGAAGTGCGCATGCAATACAACCCAGAACTAAAAGGCGTATTCATGTTCGTTCCCGGCATCATGGCCATGCTGTTGATGCTGATTTCTGCGCTGATGACCTCCCTCTCCATCACCCGCGAAAAAGAACTCGGTACCATGGAACTTCTGTTGGTGTCGCCCCTTCGCCCGATCCAAATCATCATCGGCAAAGTCATTCCTTACGTGGTGCTGGCATTCATCGATTCCTGCGTCATCCTGGCGATGGGGAATTTCGTCTTTGGCGTGCCCGTTCAGGGCAATATAATCCTTCTCCTGGCAGAATGCCTGCTCTACATCACCATGGCGCTGTCGCTGGGAATCCTCATCTCGAGCATCACCAGCAGCCAGCAAGTTGCCATGACGATATCGCTGATGGCGCTAATGCTGCCGACCATCCTTCTTTCCGGGTTCATATTCCCGGTGGAAAACATGCCTGTCATCCTTCAGGGACTATGTTATATCATGCCGCCGAAGTATTTCATCACCATCATCAAAGATATCATGCTGAAAGGCAATGGTTTTATTTACGTCTGGAAAGATACCGTCATCCTGGCAATGTTTACCGTGGTATTTATGATGATGAGCATTAAGAAATTCAAGATCCGTTTAGCTTAAGGCAATATGAATACGATCCTTTTCATCATCCAGAAAGAATTTATCCAGGTATTCCGCAACCGGATGATGTTGCCGATCATTTTCGTGGTGCCGTTTGTCCAGCT
Source organism: Bacteroidales bacterium (assembly GCA_003142515.1). GTDB lineage: Bacteria > Bacteroidota > Bacteroidia > Bacteroidales > FEN-979 > FEN-979. The sequence continues at coordinate 5,754 of PLMO01000174.1, read as the reverse complement.
GCTCATCCTCGTGCATGCCGCAACATTCGAGATGAAGAACATCAAGGTTTCGGTCATCGACCTGGATATGTCATCCTCCTCAAGGAAAATGATCAGCAAATTTCAGGGAAGCCCGTTTTTCATCATTAAAAACACCTCCTTTTCCGATAAGGAAGCTCAGCAGGAAATGAAAAAAGGAAATGTCGATATGATCCTGCATATCCCCTATGGATTTGAACGGAAACTGGTGAAGGAAAACAGTGCCAAGGTGCAGGTCGTCATCAATGCCATCAACGGCGCGAGCGCCGGACTTATCAGCGCTTATTCCATGATGATCATCCTCGATTTCAACCGGGAGCTCCTGGTCGACTTTTTGAGTCCTGCAACGCTGGCATCGACACAAAACATCAATGTGACCACCAGTTATTGGTACAACCCGAAACTGAATTACAAGACTTACATGGTTCCCGGCATTCTTTGCTTGCTTGTTACGATCATTGCTTTTCTTTTATCGGGGATGAACATTGTTAGGGAAAAAGAGATTGGCACCATCGAACAGATCAATGTGACCCCGATCCGCAAAGTGCAGTTCATTGCCGGGAAACTGCTGCCCTTCTGGATCATCGCCTTGTTTGAATTGGCATTCGGCCTTATTATCGGGAAACTGCTTTTCAGCATTCCCATTATCGGCAGCCTTTGGTTGATATTTCTTTCGGCAGCTGTTTATATATTTGTAATTTTGGGATTCGGGTTGCTGATCTCTACGATGACGAATACCCAGCAGCAGTCGATGCTGGTTTCCTTTTTCTTCATGGTGATCTTCATCCTGATGAGTGGCCTTTTTACATCGATCGAAAGCATGCCGGTTTGGGCGCAAAATCTCGACCGGATCAACCCCATCGCTTATTTTATCAGGATTATGCGGATGGTGATGCTGAAAGGGTCGAACTTTTATGATATCCAGGAATCTTTTTATTCCCTGGTTGTTTATGCGCTGGCCATTATAAGTTTCGCCGTGTGGCGTTACAGAAAAGTTACCTGAGACAGATGCAACGCTGGAAAAACATCCGTATCCGAAAACGCCACAGATGGCTCCTTCTTCCCCTCCTGTTNNAAGGATGCTTTCCTGAAGATCCGGGAAAGAGGTTACATGGTTGCACTTACCGACAAGAACTCGATGGATTATTTCATTTACCGCGGTGAGCCCATGGGATTCCAGCTAAGTCTTCTCCGTTCTTTTGCCGAATACCTGGATGTTCCCCTGAAGATTATTGCCACGAATGATATTTCCAAGCTCTATTATTACCTGGATATGAATGTTGGCGATGTCATCGCCTGCAACCTGCCGGTAACGGGAGAAGGAAAACGGATGGTCCATTTTTCGGAAACCCTGCTGGAAACGCGACTGGTGCTGGTGCAGCGCAAACCTACCGCGAACAAAAAAAACGGGATAACCAAAATGATCAAGTCGCCATCAGATTTTTCGGGCGACACCCTTTACATCCAGCATAATCTTTTTGAAAAACCTTTACTAGCGCGCTTCTTTCGCAGAGCAGGACGAAACCTGACCGTGATCGAAGAAACTCAAAAAAATGCAGAGCAACTCATCGGCATGGTGGCGGAGGGAAAGATCGACTATACCATTTGCGAAGAGAATGTGGCGATGATGTTAAAACGAGCCTACCCCAACCTCGATGCCGAATATTCCATTTCCGGTTTCCATGATTACGGCTGGGCTGTGGTTCATTCTTCCGATACCCTGCTGAGGAAGATCAACGAGTGGATCACAGATATCAAAAAGACGAAGGAATTAAAGCAGACTTATCTTACTTATTTCGACAATCCCGGTGTTTCTACTTATTTCCGGAATGATTTCTTTTCTGTAAAAGGCAATAAGTTATCTCCTTTCGATGATGTGATCCGGAAACTTAGTAAAAATATTTTCTGGGACTGGCGCCTGCTTGCCTCGCTGATCTATGAGGAATCGAATTTTCACCTGGGCGTCGTCTCCTCACGAAATGCCACAGGGCTTATGCAACTTATGCCCGAAACGGCCAACAAATTCGGGATGGACAGCATCTCAACTCCGAAGCAGCAATTGTCGGCCGGTGTTAAGTTCCTGAAATGGCTCGACAGCCAGCTTTCAACAGAAATCCCCGATCCAAGAGAGCGGATCAATTTCATCCTTGCGGCGTATAATGTCGGCCTCGGGAAGGTGCTTACTGCCCGGGAGCGGGCAGTAAAATACGGTAAGAATCCTAACAAATGGAACGGTAATGTGGGATATTACCTCACCCGGCGTTCCCTGAAAGACCCGAATCCTTCAGATGATTCAGCAAATGATCTTTCCATGTATGCCGGCGCCGGAAAGTTTGTGGAAGATATTCTTGATCGGTATCAGCATTATAGAAACAACATTCCGGAATAACTGGCGAGCTGGCGAGTTGGCGAGTTTTTTTAATTCATAATTTATTATTCATCTCTTTCAGGTACAACTCGCAGATCTCCCTGATCGACTGCTCCAGAGGAGTAAATTCAAAACCGAGTGTCTTTTGGAGTTTTTCATGCGTATAGGAATACCTCTGTCGCATGGTATGCGCCATTTCTTTTGTCAGGACAGGTGTTGACCGGGTAAGAAAGGTTCGTGCGGCTTCCATTCTCCATACCAAATCTGTCACAAAATTGGGAATTTTAACGGCTGGCGCCGGTTTGCCCAGATATTTCGCCATCATTCCGAAGAGTTGCTGGTAGGAAATATTATCGGCCGAAAGAATGAATCGTTCGTTAAAGATGTTCCGGTTCATAAGTTGAATCATGGCCTTCACGATATCCCTGGCATCCACATACCCGTTGATGCCGTCGGTATAGTATTTCAAACCTTCCCATACGAGGCGGAAAAGGCCTGAGTTGTCGGCCCAAAAACCGGGACCGAGGATGAACGACGGATTTACGATCACTGCATTCAGTCCTTCTTCCATACCACGCCATACTTCGCGTTCTGACCCATATTTGCTGATGCCATAGGTGGTATTCTTCCGTGAAGTCACCCAGTAATCTTCTTCACTCGTCGGGTTGCCGTTCAGCCCGCGGCCGAGCGTTGCCACCGAACTGACATAACAGAACTTCTCAATCCCTTTATCCATAGAAAGGTTCACCAGGTTTGCCGTTCCTTCAATATTGACCTTTAGCATGGCTTTGTGATCCTTTGGGTAGAATGAAACCACCGCACCTATATGGTAAACCTCTTTGATCCCTTCCAGTGCATCCCCGATAGCGCCGAAGTCCATCAGGTCGGCATCAACCCATTCGATATTTTTCAGCAGTTCGCCGGGATCTTCCGAATAATAAGAAAACACCTTTCGTACCATTGCGGTATCGCTGCTTTCCCGTTTGATCGCCCGCACTTTCTTTCCCTGCCTGGAAAGTTCATACAAAACATGTGAGCCAAGCAGCCCTGTGCCTCCGGTAACCAGTATCATGTTGAGAAGTTTGATTAGTGATGCAAAGATAGTAAAACAGGCGGACAGGCGGACGGATGGACAATGCCTACTGCCTCATGCCTAAATACCAAATCCTTGATTTTAGTATTATATTTGTAAAATCGGATTATTACCAAAAAACAAGCATCAACCATCCTTATGTCACTATCTTCCATTTTTTCAGGACCGACAACAACCGGTGTTAAAGTTGTCGGGTATGTCGACCTGAACAGATACACCGGCACCTGGCATGAGATCGCAAGGTTTCCGAATTCATTCGAGAAGGGGCTTAAATGTGTTAGCGCTAACTACACCCTGCGCGATGATGGACGGATTACGGTTCTGAACAAAGGTCATAAGATTGAAAATCCTTCTGTGGTAAAAGAGTCGCAAGGGGTTGCCTGGATTCCGGATAAAACCTCCTCTGCGAAACTTAAAGTCCGGTTTTTCTGGCCCTTTTCCGGCGACTACTGGATAATCTCACTTGATCCTTCTTACCGCTTTGTGCTGGTAGGTGATCCTTCGCTGAAATATCTATGGGTCCTCAGCCGCACAAAAACAATGGAAGAGGCCGATTACAGGCACCTCCTTGATAAAGCAAAGGAAAACGGTTTTGATATTTCAAAACTGATGCTGGTGGAACAAAACTGCCCGTGATCGAAATTATCCCAGGATGAAAATAAACATTATCGGGGCAGGTGTAGCTGGTTTGTCGGCCGGGTGTTATCTGCAGATGAACGGTTTTGAAACGGAGATCTTTGAAAAACATACCCGCCCGGGTGGACTCTGCACCAGTTGGAAAAGAGGGGAATTTACGTTCGACGGCTGCATTCACTGGCTTCTTGGATCCAACCCAAGCAACCCGTTCTACCTGCTCTGGTCGGAACTGATCGACATGTCTTCCATTGAATTCCGGAATCATGAGGTTAGGATGGATATTGAGGTGAAGGATAACCTAGACCGTCACGGGAACAATGTTTTCCATCTGTATACCAACCTCGGTAAATTATCCGCCTACCTTCTCGATCTTGCACCTGAAGATACTGCAGTCATAAAAACACTGATCCGATCAATGCGGAAGATCCAGGGCTATGAAATCCCGCCAATGATCCGTTCGGTTCCGGGACTTCTTCCTTTCTGGCAAAAGATCAAATTCGTCAAACATCTTCCCCTATTATTCTTCCTGATGAGATGGGAGAAACAGACGAATTTCAGCTTTGCCCGGAAACTGAAAAATCCTTTCCTGAAAGAGGCGTTCCAGCTTTTGTTCGATGGGGACGAGATGCCGCTGCTAATCATCACCCTGCCACTGGCTTTTAACGATAAGATGGGTGTTGGTTACCCGGTTGGAGGATCGCTGAACTTTGCCCGGAAGATTGAAGAAAGATACCTTGGTCTTGGCGGAATGATACGCTACAACACTTGTGTCGAAGAAATCATTACGGAAAACAGTCATGCAACTGGAATTATACTGTCGGATGGAACGAAGGTCTTTTCCGCGATCACCATTTCTGCAGCCGATTGGCATTATACCTTGTTTACCGCTTTGAAAGGAAAATATACGAGCAAAACGATCCTTGCATTGAAGGAACACCGGAACCTGGAAGTGTATTATTCCGTATTCCTGCTTTCCCTTGGGGTTTCCCGTTCAGTCAGGGAACTTCCGCGTATGCTGCGGTTCCCGGTCGCCAAAGACCTTGTTTCACCGGATGGCACAAGGTATTCACGGATGGAAGCGCATTTTTACACCTATGATCCTACGCTTGCACCGGAAGGCAAGTGTGTAGTTACCGTAAAATTTTATTCAAAGAACGGGGACTACTGGATCGGTTTGAGAAGATCGGATCCGGAAGAATATAAAAAGCAGAAAACCGCATTTGCAGAGGAGATCATCGGGGTCCTGGAAAAGAAATTCGGCGGGATCCGCGATGCCATCGAAGAAACAGATATTGCCACTCCCGCTACCTACCATCGGTATACAAATAACTGGCAGGGAAGCACACAGGGATGGTTACCCGGCAAAAACCTCATTGCACCTTCGCCCGTGGATATTGTTATTCCCGGGCTTCAGGATTTTTACCTGGCCGGGCAATGGACCCAGCCTGGGGGAGGATTGCCGGTGGCCATCAAATCAGCCCGCACGGTTGCCCAGATGATTTGCCATAAATACCATAAGCCTTTTGTAGTTAGCAAATAATTCACTGCCCTGTAAAATCATTTTATCATTTCGACGTTCTTTTTATTAGATTTATATCACTACATAAAAAAAGAAACAATGAAAAAATTGCTTTTATCC
>PLMO01000015.1 GCA_003142515.1 Bacteroidales bacterium | reverse complement strand
GTGGGGAAAACGATTAAAACAAATAGCAACCAGGCTTATATGTCGTGGATCACAACAGATCCTGAATTGCTTGACTTCCTGAAAATGAATTCATATACCGACAGTTCAAAGCTGCATTTACGGATTGCACAGGTTTTGGGGATGCCTCCCGATACCCAAAACAATTTCTTTGTTGAATTCTGGGTTTATCCGGAAAACCTGTTCCGTCCCAGCCCGGATCCGGAAATTACCGATCATGAAGCAGGTCTTTATTTTCCGGCATGGGTTAGCCAGAATTACAGGGCATGGTTTATGAATGAGATGCAAAACAAGTATGATACAGGTACTTCCACCGCCTTCCCATGGACGAGACTCGGATATACATACGATTGGGCCAATCCGCAGCATCCGATCGGGATGAGTGAATTTGTTGTAGATACCTCATCCGTCGTAACCGTTAAAGGTATTTATTCCTCCTGGCAGTACTATCGGCTAAGCCTTACAAAGAAATAACCCGGATATGTTGCAGGATCTCACTGGCAAATCATCTGCCCACCCGATACAGTTAACAAGACCCTTTTCTGGCCGGTTTTCAACCTCGGGATCAAAATCGGCCGGGCCATTGGCCATCCTTCACCCACGTATGGGTGATCCGCGAGGATTGTGTTTTCGAAATCCCGGCAGTGTCACTGCAATTGACGTGAAGGGTATTATACTCTGTTAATCGACGTATAATCTGGAGAATAAAATTCCATTATACATCAACAGAATCATGCTTCCAACATCGAATAGCCATCTTCAATGAGTTTTTTGAGGTTGTCATTTTCCGACTTCCGTGCATCCAGGAACCGTTTAATTTCCTTGTAAAGAGGATCTTTTTTCTCGGGATTGAGTAATTCAAGGATCTCCAGGGCACAAAGCCAATCGTCGGGATGATTTGTCTTCAGCTCATTCCAGACCTCCGTCAGGTTATTCGCTGAATTTTTATTCTCCCGGGTATCCCTTACTTTCTGGTAAAGTGCAAACAGTTGCCTGGCTTTTTCCGTATGCTGAAGTTTGTGTGTTTTTTCAGCCGGCACCAGGTAATTCAGACCAAATGCAACGGGGTCGGCTGGGCCGGAAAAACAGGAGACAATCCGGCTTCCAACGGCCATATCGTATATTCCCCAGGAGGGTTGGTAAAAGATTTTCCCTTGGTAGCTGACTTCACATTCCGTAAACCGGAGAAGGATCAGTTTTCCTTGCTTCCGGATCTTTTCCAGGAGAATTCCTTTCACCTTCANNGGCGGGATCGGAAGTTTTTTAATCATCCCGACCGGCGAGCTGAATCCATGCTGATGGTATATTTTATCCTGTCCGGGGATTTCTTTGTCTGCGAAATTGAGGTTAGCCGGACCGGTCGTTCTTAAAAACACCGGTTTCCCCTTTTTGTCAAGCACTTCAGTAAAGGTTCCCGATACCTGCAATCCGGAACTGTAGACACAGGTGCCGGTAGCTTCCGACCGGATAGCTTTCCGTATTCCTTCAAGATCTCCTTTCCGGAAACTCATCGTATCGGCATATTCCTCCAGGACGCACGCAAGGGTCTCGAAATCCGGAGTCACGAAAAGCTGGGGTTGCGGTTCCGTAATGTCAAAGCTGTAATGAACCGCCTCGAGGGTATAAGGGATCTTTTTCACTTTCGGTTGCAGGCAGTAATAACTTTCAGCGATCGAAGATAACAACCCCGCCCCATAGATCTTTGGATGATCTATGTCACCGATCAACCCGTACTCAACGGTCCACCAATGGAGGTTGCGGATCTGCGACAGTTCTGAGGGTTCCCCGGAGTTTTCTTCAAGGAAGGCGATGGTATTCTCGGCATCAGCAATCGTCTGTTTTTCCGAATAAGGATCTGCTTTCAGGATAGAGAGATGGCGTATAGCTTCATACATCCTGTAATCATTGGCGGAATAGAATGCTTTGGCGCCGATCTCCCCGAACCGTTTCAGGTAAGAGGCATACGATGGGTTCGCAATGATGGGTGCATGACCGGCGGCTTCATGAATGATATCGGGAGCAGAGGTATACCCGATCTGATCGATCGGACGGATATCGGCGGCAATAACCAGGACATTATAAGCCTGGAATTCCATGAATGCGGAAGGAGGGATGAAGCCGTCGACAGCCACCGCGGCCCACCCGATCTCACGAAGGATCCGGTTCATTCCGTACATCATCGGAATCCGGTCGAGACTGATCCCTGTTTTCCGTAATCCTTCGAGATATGATTCATGTGCCACCTTACTCAGGTACCTGATGTTTTGCCTCATCACATAACGCCAGAGAGCATGATCCTGTGCTGTATATGAGTTGTATGGCTGGTCGATCACCAGGCTCATCAGGTGTTTTGGCACCTTCTCAAGCACTTCATTGAGTTCCATAATTGGTTCCTTTTAAGCTTCTATTCCTTTGCAGGAAGTATCATAACTGATGCTTCCCCGAACCCGATCCGCAATCCGTTTTTCTCCGCATGCCCGCGAAGAATGATCTTATCCTGATCTTCAATGAACCTTCGCTCTGAACCACCGGACAATTTCAAGGGCCGGGTCCCGTTCCAGGTCATTTCGATCATCGACCCAAACGAACCCGGATCCGTCCCGCTGATGGTTCCGGAGGAATAAATATCGCCGACGTTGATGTTGCAGCCGTTTACCGTCTGATGAGCCAGTTGCTGAACCATATTCCAGTATATGTTTTTGTAATTGGTGCTGCAAACAAGAACTTCCCTGTTCCCGGGCGCCTGAAGGTAAACTTCAAGAGTTATATCAAAATGGTGATTTCCTTTAAATGAAAGATAAGGCAGGATAGCTGGTTGTTGTTCCGGACCTGGAATCCTGAAGGGTTCAAGTGCATCCAGGGTGATGATCCAGGGTGACAGTATAGAGCCAAAATTTTTCCCCAGGAATGGCCCCAGCGGAGCGTATTCCCATTTCTGGATATCCCGTGCGGAAAGATCATTGAATAAAACAAGACCGAAAATATGATCTTCTGCCTCTGCGGTGGTAACCGGTTCGCCCAGCAGGGTTGATTTTCCTG
>PLMO01000119.1 GCA_003142515.1 Bacteroidales bacterium | reverse complement strand
TTATCTTTTCTCCTATCGCTATTCCTTGTTGGATGTGCTCAGCCGGGCCGGTATCAAGCTGAACGTAGTTCCCTATTACCAGGACCTGAATTTCAAAATTACCATCCCGACAAAAAAAGCCGGAGTCTTCACGATCGAAGGGATCGGCGGATTGAGTTTCATCCAGCTATTCGACAGCCGTAACAAACAATCAGATTGGATGTTTCCTGATTACGGCGAAGATCTTTCCAATGGCTCAAACCTGGGCGTAATCGGGATCACCAACCAGGTATTTCCGGATTCTTCCCTCCGGTTGAAAAACCAGATTTATTTTGTCGCTTCCGAAGTTTATACCAGGATTGATTCCTTCTCCTATGTTGCTCAAACACCATCACCCTGGGCCGGCGAACGTTCATCCGAAAAGAAACTCTCGTATTCCTTCAGTTTATATAAAAAATTTTCCGTTAAAAATTCGCTGGAAACCGGCATCAATGCAAATTATTTTTCAATGAGCTTTGCCGATAGTGTGATGAACAAAGGAAAATTCGAGGTGAATACGGATAGCCGTGAAACCTTGTTTTTCATGAAAGGATACCTTCAGTGGCAACACCGTTTTTCTGACAGTTTCAGGATTACAACCGGGTTGTTCGGATCCCGGCTGTTCATGAATTCCACCTGGGCAATGGAACCGAGAACCGGTTTTGAATGGCTGATCGGCAAGAGACATATCCTCCATTTCGGTGCGGGGATGTATAGCCAGATGCAGCCGAGGGTCATCTACTTTATTCTTTCCCGTCTTCCGGATGGTTCAACGCTTCAAACCAACCGCAACCTGGATTTTACACGGTGCTGGCAGGTTGCAGCGGATTATAATTACTTGCTGAATGAAAACCTTCATTTTAAAACGGAATTGTATTACCAGCACCTCTATGACATTCCCGTCAAACGTTCCATTCCCGAATATGCCTTAAGTAACCAGGGACATGAATTCTTCCTTGACAGGCAATACGCCGACAGTCTCGTGAACCTGGGCAAAGGCGACAATTATGGCGTGGAATTCACCTTCGAACGCTTCTTATATAAAAATTACTATTTTCTTTTCACCTCTTCCCTTTTCAATTCCACCTATTCCGGATATGATAATACCACCCGGAGTTCGGCATTTAACGTGAATTATGCATTCAATGCCGTGGGTGGCTATGAATTCGTCATGGGAAAAAGAAAATGGGGCGTAATGTCGTTCGGGTTACGTGCAACATGGGCAGGGGGGAATCCGTATATTCCATTTGATGTAAATGCCACAATTGCAACCGGTGAAGCCGTTCCGGACTGGCAACATGCTTATCAGTCGCGGTTTCCCGATTATAAACGGCTCTCGGTTCGTTTTGGCATCAAACGAAACCGCCCGGGTTACAACCTTGAATTCATGCTCGACCTTCAGTACCGGACGAATTATACCAATGTCTACCTGCAGCGTATCGATCCGAAGACCGGGGAGATCCGCAATTTTTTCAAAATGGGCTTCTTTCCGATGGCAACGTGGAGGATTCAATTTTAGCTGGCGAGTTGGCGAACTTGCGAGCTGGCGAGTCGATAATCTGGTGAACTGGTGAATTGGTGAGTGTTGTAACTCTGTTATATTGTGACTCTGTTACTTTGTGTGTGACTTTTTTCAGAAAAAATTATTTATATTTGAGGCTGTTAAATATCATGCTATGAAGATAAAAAAGATTTTAATCTTCGGTTTACTCTTCACAATTTGCAATCTTATAGCCGATACGGTATTTGCGGGGACAGGTGGGGCCAATGACGGACAGGTAATGCTTCTTGCTATCCTGGTTGTGTTGCTGATAATCTTCGGGATACTTTATTTCTTTCCTTTCCTGGTTCACCGGATCAAGGATTTTTGGAACAAATACCATCAATGTTAGTAATTACGAATTGCGGATTACGAATTACGAATAAATAAAACTTTGTGACTTTGTGATTTTTTTCTCTGTGAAACTCTTTGTCTTCTCTGTGTTTCTCTGTGTAATTCCTTCTAAAATCTTCAACGCAAAGACGCTAAGACGCAAAAGATAAATAGCGAAATAGCGAATAGCGAAAAGCGAAATTGTAGTGAAATAAATTACTTTTAACCATGAAAATAAAAACCGTTTTTTTCTTCCTCTCACTCATTACCATATCCAATCTTCTTACCGGTCAGGAATTTAATCCGGGGAAAGAACGTTGGCCTGTAAAGACCAGTGTAATTAATTTCCGTCCTGTAAAAGAGATCACGCTCCGGGAATTATTGACTCTTCCCGCCGCTATCCGGAAATATTCAAATAAATCAAGAGAAGAATACCAGGACCAACGGTTTCCAGATACAATCGGAATACATCACCTGAGGGAAGGAGATATTGTCACCACATACGGATACCTGATGCTGGCGGCTATTGAAAAAGATAAAAACGGAGAAGACGGCGATTATCATGTTCAGATCCGGATCAACTCAACCTGGGGTGATTCCTGCCTCGTTGTAGAAGCGACTTATCCTCCCTTTATCAAAGGGAATAAGGCCTTGCAGGATTCCTGCCGGAAAGTCCGCGACTTCTTTGATCGCTATATCCTTAAAGGCATGAAGAAAGCCTGTTTCGGTAGCAATGGCATTCCTGCCCCTTATGTGAAGATCACTGGCCAGCTTTTTTTCGATGCCTACCACTTGACAACGCCTCCACGGGGAAAACAGAATTGCATCACCAAAGAAAAAATGAAATCCTATACCTGCTGGGAAATTCATCCCATCATAACCATCTGCTTCATTCGTAAGAAATGACACACGGAGTGAAGTGAAATCCAATATAGACATGCTGGGAATACGGTTTGATTTATGATTGGAGGATTTACGATTTTAAATTGAATTTCCGATCTATGATTTTCGAATTTAATCGTCGATCGTCAATCTCACAATTCAATCGTAACTCAAAGATCGTCTAATCATAAATAGATTTACCTTCTTCGTCCTTGAGGTTCCAGCACAATATCTCCCCGTAATTTGTAATTTCGCGCAATAAATCGCATATCGATGGCCGATCCAATCGTAATCCAGAGACTTCCTCCCGTCTGGTTCATCCGGGCATTGAATTCTTTTCGTTCGGGACTCCTCAGGCTTCACAGGATGACATTTCCTGCCAGTGTGGTGCTGTACGAGCGTTTCACGTCTTTCTGGGTTCTCGCGGCCATCCGGGTAGCAGCTGAACTGGATATTGCAGGTATCCTGGAGAAAGAACCTCTGTCAATCGAACAACTTGCAGAACGCACAGGTTCGGACCCGCAAGCGCTTTTCCGCATGATGCGCGCCCTTTCAAGTGAAAATATTTTTAAAAGAACGAAGGATGGGCTGTATAAGAATACAAAACTCTCAAAAGTCCTTATCGAAGGAAAAGGATCACTCCGTTATACCTTGATGCAGCACCTGGGAACCATTAACTGGACCATATTCAATGATCTTTCCTATTCCATTAAAACCGGGAAATCGGCATTCTCAAAGGTTTATGAGATGAAGATCTATGAATATCTGTCTGAACATCCTGTCGAATCAGCACTCTTTGACCGTTCCATGACCAACCTGTCTGAGATCTCCATTGAGCCGATACTGAGTGCGTTCGATTTTAGCAAGTACCTGGTGATTGCAGATATCGGGGGAGGTGAAGGATTATTGCTGTCAAGTATCCTTTACAAAAACAAAAATTCCAGGGGTATCCTGTTTGACCTTCCGGAGGGATTGAATCATCCTGAAACGATTTTCAGAAAATTTGGTGTTGCCGATAGAGTACAAGTGATCCAGGGGAGTTTTTTTACCACTGCGCCTGCAGGAGCCGATGTTTACTTGTTAAAGAATATTCTTCACAACTGGAGCCTTGAAGAGAGCATAAAGATCCTCAATAATATCAGGAATGTTATGCCATCCCATGCTAAGATCCTGATCTTCGAAATGATTGTCGACGAAGGAAACCACGCTTCTTTCGGCAAGTTGATCGATCTGCAGATGATGGTTTTCATGGAAGAAGGAAAAGAGCGTACACGTAAGGAATTCATGTCAATCCTGCAGCAGGCCGGGCTCAGGCTAAACAGGGTTATTCCTACCATTGCACCAATCAGTATCATTGAAGCGATGATAAAATAGCGAAGTAGCGAAATGGCGAAATAGCGAAAATATATTAACCTTTTACTTATTGCTTACTGCCTATTGCCTGCTGCCTGATTTCCCGGTTTTTTCTACCTTTGTACTATGCGTCGACTTTTATTCGCTCTCCGAAAAGAGTTCCTCATCCTTATCCGCGACATNNCTTGCCCAGCAGAATGCACTGAAATCCTCCAAAGAATCAAAGACTGATGTCCTTTTCATCGATCACGCCCATTCGGCTTTTTCCAAGATCCTGAAGCAAAACCTCGACAGTTCGGGACTTTACCGACTGGTATCCAGCCTATCAGACATTCCTGTGGATGATGAAACAGCCCGTAAAAAGATCGGTGATGGTGAGTATCCGGTCGGCATCGTGATTGCACCAAAAGATACTGCCATCCTGCTGCTTGTCGATCCCAGTCTTCAATCATCCTATAAAAATTCATTAACCGGCGCACTGACTTATTTTATCAAAGGAACGCAAAGCCGTATCGCAATTGAAAACCTTCTGAAGACACTGGCACCAGCTATGGCTTCGACCCACGGACTGATCGAAACAAACATAAAGAACATGCCGCCGGTTACGGAGATCTATGCCACAAAAGAGCATGCTTCGATCAAGCCTTCTATCATCCAGAACAATGTTCCTGGATTCATTCTCTTCGCCATGTTCTTTATCGTGATCCCCCTGGCGGGAAGCATGGTGACTGAAAAAAATGAAGGTTCCTTCGGCCGTTTGCGGACATTGCCGGTGAGGGTCACTGTACTTCTTACTTCGAAAGTATTGTTATTCCTGGGTGTCTGCCTCATCCAGTTTTTCCTGATGCTGNNGTTGGCGCATTTGCTACCTCCCAGGGACAAGCCGCGCTCTTCGGATCGGTGATGGTCGTGATCCTCGGCGTGATGAGTGGGACTTTTCTCCCCGTCTACCTCATGCCAAAGATGATCCAGGACATCAGCATCATCTCCCCGATCCGGTGGGGCATCGACAATTACCTGGATATTTTTATCCGGGAAGGTACGCTGGGCACCATTTTCCCGAATATTTTACGCCTCCTTGCATTTTTTATCTTTGCTATGATCATTTCCATTGTTATTTTTGCAAGACGTAAGTAAGTCCCTTATCCTGATTTGGTATCGCCCCATGAAAGAACAAGAAGGTATTATTGATTGCCCTCAGCAACAGGTGATCCTTTATGTGGAGAAGGAAAATGGGAAATATGAACCCATGCAGACCGGCTCCTACATCACAAAAAATTTCCTGGATGACTATGAGCTGAAACGACGTAACCTGGAGGAATCGCTGAAGAGACAGGTTCTGTCGGGCGAGGTCAGTCCCATTTATTATTACATGGTACTTGAGGATCTTACCCTCAGCGAACTTTCGGCCCGTGCAGGGATCCGGCAAGGCAAGGTGAAAAAGCATCTCAAAGGGTTTCATTTTAATGCTATCCCTCAGGAAACACTACAACTTTATGCCGATGTTTTCAATGTTACCGTCCCGGATATCCTAAAACTTCTCACTGCAGATACGGATGGTTCTACAAACACAAATACCGGTTCCTGATGAGCACGTTTCCATACAAGCATAAAATGGCGGCGCATTGTGAATCAGGAGCGGTGACTTCCCTTCTGAACAATGCAGGGCTCGACATCACTGAGCCCCTTGTTTTCGGCATCTCCAGCGGAATCTTCTTTGGCTACTTTCATAAGATGAAATCCTTTACCTTCCCGACTTTCATCGTCAGGAATAAACCCGGATCGATACGCGACAACCTGGCAAAAAGACTGGGGATAAAATTTCATACAGAGCAATTCCATATACCGGATGAAGGAATGAAGCGGCTGGACGAACTGCTCGAGAAAAATATCCCCGTTGCCGTCCAGGTTGATTTCTTCTACATGGATTACCTTCCCGAGTGGGAACGGGTTCATATTAATGTTCACTTTATCGTGGTGGTCGGAAAAACGGGATCGAAGTACATCATATCCGACAGCTATTTCCCGAACCTCGTGGAACTGGAGCCGGCATCCCTGCGAAAAGCCCGTTTTGCCGGTGGAAGCATGTCGCCGAAAGGATTCCTNNACAAAGAAAGCCTGTTTCAACATGCTGAAGATCCCGTTGCCTTTTCTTGGCATCAAAGGCATCCGTATGTTTGCAAAAAAGATTGTGGAATGGCCTTCCTTCGCACGGGATATAGAACATCTTTCCCACGAGGTCATGAAGATCAATATACTCCTGGAAGACCAGGGTACGGGAGGAGCAGGATTCCGGTTCATGTATGCCAGCTTTCTCCAGCAAGGTTCCGTAATTCTGTGCAAACCGGAATGGAACGAACTGTCGAAAGAAATGATGGAGATCGGTGATGGATGGAGGGAAATTTCACTGTTTGCCTCACGGATCGGGAAAAACCGTGAACTCGGGCCTGACCGGCTGAAAGAACTGGGCAACATGCTCATAGGACGTGCAGAGGTGGAAGAACGTTTTTTCCGGCGCCTGAAAGATTCACTTAACTAAGCGAAACGTATGACAAAGGAACCGTCACCAGAACTGAAACTCGAGATCAAGAAAATGATCATGGAGACCTTAAATATCACGGATATTAACCCTGAGGATGTGGATGATGAAAAACCCTTGTTCGGCAGTGACAATGCACTTACACTGGATTCAGTTGACGCCATCGAGATCATCATGGCGCTGCAGCGTAACTATGGTATCCGTATCGCTGATCAGAGCATAGCCCGTTATTTGATCCGTTCTGTCAACAGTATTGCAGAATTCATCCTATCAGAACAGGAAAAAAATAACCTGTAAATCCCGGAAAAGTGAAAAACTACCTGACCGCCGGC
>PLMO01000050.1 GCA_003142515.1 Bacteroidales bacterium | reverse complement strand
ACCGGCAGCGGTGCCTCAAACGGAAAACTTGACATGGATGTTCAGAGACTGGGCATCGACTTCAGCGGTGGGAGTAAGCTGAAGTTAACAGGTTCGGCAAAAGATGTGGATGTGGATGCTTCCGGCGCCATCGACCTGTTTGCATTCGATTTTCCGGCAGAAAACTACAAACTGGATATCAGTGGGGCTGGTAAAGCCGAAATCAATGTAAGCAAGAATCTGAATGTGGATATTTCCGGGGCAGCCAGCATACATTACAAAGGCAGTCCTACGAATATCTACCAGGATATCTCCGGCGCAGGAACAGTAAAGAAAGTCGATTGAGAAGGTTATCTAAGGTCGGCAGTCAGCAGTCAGCAGTCAACTCGCCAGCTCATCAGCTATCATCCGCAAAAACTCTGCCTCTGAAATAACCGGAACAGCCAGCGAAGCAGCTTTCTTCCTCTTCTCCGGCCCAATGTTTTCACCTGCAATAACGAAGGTCGTCTTTGAAGAGATCGATCCCGCATTTTTTCCACCATGGGCTTCGATCTCTTTTTTTATTTCATCCCGTGAGAATTTTTCAAATGTACCGCTGACCACAAAGGTCATCCCTTTCAGCTTGTCGCTCTTACGTTTTTTTTCTTCTTCTCGGATCTCAAAATGCAATCCTTTTTCTTTTAACCTGCGAATGATCTCCTGGTTCTTCGGCTCTTTGAAGAATTCAAGAATACTCCCTGCGATCTTTTCCCCGATCTCTTCTGCTTCTTTCAATTCCTCAAAGGTCGCTCTCATGATTGAATCAATGGATCCGAAGTGGGCCGCCAGCTTTTTTGCAACGGTCTCGCCCACAAACCGGATCCCGATGGCATACAACACCCGTTCAAAGCCGGTTTCCTTCGATCGTTCGATTCCGTTCATGATATTCTCAACCGTTTTATCCCGGAAACTGATCTTCTTTTCTTTTTTGTTTGCCGTTGCCTCATATACTTTTTCCAGCCCAAGCAGCTGATCTGCCCGAAGGTCATAAAGGTCAGCTATATTAGCTACTAATTTGTTGTCAAAAAGGATCCCGATCTTTCCTTCTCCGAGACTATCAATATTCATCGCTTTCCGGCTGATGAAATGTTCCAGTTTCCCTTTGATCTGGGGGGGACAACCTGCTTCATTCGGGCAATAATGTGCAGCTTCACCCTCACTGCGTAACAAAGGTGTTTCGCATTCCGGGCAGGTACTTGCAAATATTACGGGTTCGGCTGAGGCAAGTCGCTGGTCCAGGTCAACGCCTATGATCTTGGGAATGATCTCGCCACCTTTTTCGACATAAACTATATCCCCGATACGGACATCAAGCGAAGCGATGATATCTGCATTATGAAGAGTGGCCCTCTTGACCATCGTTCCGGCGAGCAATACAGGCTGAAGATTCGCAACGGGCGTCACTGCTCCGGTTCTGCCAACCTGGTAAGCAATCGATAATAATTTAGTAAGAACACGTTCGGCTTTGAATTTATAGGCAATGGCCCAGCGCGGTGATTTGGCCGTGTACCCGAGTTCCTTCTGCTGTTGCAGGGAATTGACTTTGATCACAATGCCATCGATGTCGAAAGGAAGTTCATGACGCGATTCGTTCATGGTATTGATGAAGCTGAAGATCTCATCGATGTTCCTGCATTTGACCATGTATTTCGAGATGTTGAACCCCCATTTCTTTGCAGCCATCAGGCATTCATAATGTGTCGAAAAGGGAAGATTGCCCGGAAGGTAATAGAGGTAACAATCGAGGCGCCGACGGGCGACTTCTTTTGAATCCTGCATTTTAAGGCTGCCGGAAGCTGCATTTCGCGGGTTTGCAAAAGGTTCTTCCTCTTCTTCCAGCCGTTTCCGGTTAATGTTTTCAAAACTTTTTCTTGGCAGGATGATCTCTCCCCGGATCTCAAGCAGGGAAGGATAGTTGTCGCCCTGTAACCGGAGCGGTATGCTGTGTATTGTACGTACATTGGTAGTGACATCATCGCCCTGCACGCCGTCGCCGCGTGTGACCGCCTGCACGAGCACCCCGTCGCGGTAAGTGAGCCCGATGGCAACACCATCAAATTTGAGTTCGCAGATATATTCGATCTCCTGGCCAAGCAGCTTGTGTATCCTGACTTCAAAATCCCTGACCTCTTCTTCCGAATAGGTATTGCCCAGTGAAAGCATCGGAGAGGTGTGCCTGACCTGCCGGAACTCCTTTGTGATCCCGCCACCGACACGTTGCGATGGAGAAGCAGGATCAGCGAATTCGGGAAACTCTTTTTCCAGAAGGATCAACTCTTCCAGCAAACGGTCGAATTCATAATCCGTGATCGTCGGCATCGACAGGTCATAATAATTATAGTTGTGAAGGTTGATCTCATAAGTCAACTGCCCGATACGTTGCCTTGCTTCCTCTCTGTTCATGGGCGTTTTCGTCTTTTGGATGCTTTAACCGGACGGATGATCCGATGCATTTCCGTCAGGGAGTTTTTTCAGGGATAAGAGCTTTATTCCGGTAGATGAATGCATACCTGCTCACATTGATCGGGTTGAGCCGGTGCATCACTTTATCGATCAGCCCGGGTTCAATCGTGGTTTCATATACAAGGAACGGGAAACTTTTGCGGGCTTGTATAATGGTCTCAGGTTTTAATTTACTTCCTGTAAAGAGAATGAATCGGGGATGTTTCTTTACAGGTTCCCTGGAAATCCTCTCGATCATAGTCATGGAATTTTCGTTCCCGATGAATGTATCATAGATCCCTGGCCATTGACCCAGGTAGAATCGTGGGAAGAGTTCAGGATTGTTATCGGCATCGGCAACGAGCAGGTATTTTATCTCTTTGTATTTTGAAAGATAAATCATGGCTTCAACCCGTGCTCGCTTGGAATAGACCACAGTGACAGGGATCAGGAATGCAATATTGAGAATCCAGAAAAAGATCCAAAAGCCCCTGAGTAGACCTCTGTGATTCATCCAGAACCGGGAACGGTCTATGAATTCATTCCATCCGATCACACCGGTAATGATGATGAAAGGAAGAATCGGAAGAATGAATCTTTCCTGTTTGTTCGGGAAATAGGAATGGAAAATGAAGAAAACTGCAACCGGGATGAAAATCAACAGGTATTTTTTCCAGGTCCGCAGAAAACCGAAGAAAAGCATAAAACTGACAGGTGGAACCAGAATCCCGAAAATTACAAGGAAATAATTATACCAGGGAAGGGTTATGTAATCCTGTGCCGATTGGATGTTCCCTTTTACATAGCTTATCAACTCGACAAATGGCTTTCCCCAGATAAAATAATCTACTGTACCCTGGACCAGTACAATGGGTACCAGGGCTCCGAGTACCAGGGTGATCGTTTCTTTCCATTTTTGTTCGAGCAGAATCACAAGGATGAGCCCGAAACTGAAAAGGATGGTCTGTGGCCGGATGTCAAAGGCAAGTCCGAGGAACAAACCAGACAGGAAATAGGCCGATGTTTGCCCTGGCTGGTCGCGGCTCACGATGAACCAGATGGCTATCACCAATAATGGTATGCAACTCATTTCCACAAGGTCGCGCACGCTGATCCAGGGCATGAACCACAAGAGTGCCAGCAGCAATCCAACTATTCTTGCCGACCTTTTATCACTCAGTCTTTCGGTGATCTTATAACCGAAATAAATAGTGACCAGCGACCAGGATGCATTAATGAGGCGTACGAAGAACATCTTCAGCTGGGGGTCATTGAGATGGATGAATTTAAAAAAGGAGAAGAGAAGAAAATGCAGGCCGGGATAGAAGAAATTATGGCCTGTTGGCCCCGAATTCCCCGGACTACCCGGAAGCCAGCTGTTGTAATCATAACCATCCACCCACGATTGTGCCGATTCAACCGCCAGGAAATGGTCATCGATCATTCCCCAACCACGCGCAAACACAACGGCAAGGAGGCGAAACACGATGGCAAGCGTCATGATGAGCAGTAAAGGCTGTTCATTCCAGTATTTCCTGATCAACGCGGTCATGGAAGAAAACTCAGGATATCGTTAAGGTAAGCCATTCGTAATAATAATTCCCGAGTTCAGTCGGGTTGATGCACATCACCGGGATCTCAGCTCCATTGAACATCATGGTCTCATCCCATGTGGATACACTGAAACCGGGAACGTCAATATGAGGGATCGTCATGATCATGATCAGGTCGGTTCGGGTTTTTACAGAATAGGAGATGACCTGGTTAGCGAAATCCCCGGTCTTTTCAGCTTTGATGATCTGATATGGGATCTTGTTCACGTCCAGGATCTTTGTGATCTGCGCGGTGATGAATTTGATTCTCCCATCAAGGTCGGGATCATTTTCATTGGCCTGGAATAAATGCACTTTTGAATGGAATAATTTGGCCATTAACAGTACCCATTGAACCTTCTGACGGGTTTCAAGGGCATTGCTGATCGGGATAACAATTTTGTGATAACCTTCGCCGAATGACCGTTTCTGCACGACCACCACGGGACAGGGTGAATCCAGTACAACCCGGAGGGCATAACTGCCAAAGAGGTACTGCATCCCTTGTTTTCCGTGGGTGCCGAGAACCATAATATTGGCTTTTATCTCCGTGGCAACTTCATTGATGATTGTAAATATACTTCCTTCGCGGGCGATGGTTTCAATGGCCACAGATTGGCTCTCTTCATAAGTGTCCTTGTATTTTTTCAACTGTTCCTCCACATATCCGACGGATAATTTTCCCTTTTTCAGGAACGATTTTGTTTGCTTGTTGATGACATGAAGGATGCAAACGCTATAATTCAGCGATTTTGCCAGTTCCACTCCATGATGAATGGCATTATTACAGGCTTCCGAAAAGTCGGTCGGAATAAGTACAATATTGTTATACTTGATCTTTTTGTGGTCTTGATTTGTCATAACCTTGTTGTTAATCGTTGCTTACTTTAATCTTTCCAGGATCGTTGTAATCTCTAAGAGATTTTTTCGTTTTTGCTCCTGCCTGAGCGCTCTTCCGGATTTGGTGAAATATTTATGGCCTGTAAAGAATTTGACTTCGAACTTGAGCCATTCTTCGAGGCTGGTCTGTGCTATTCCGTTCAGGTTCCATTCGAGCTGAAGTTTGAACGACTCTATAAAGAAATCATCACGCCCCAGCGAGTCCAGATCTGCATCGCAAAGGATCTGTTCCGGCAAGGTAGCAGGCATCTGCGGAAGCTTGGTTACCAGGATAAGTCCTGCGACCTCATCAATATCTTCCAGGATGTAACCGAAAGTGGGTAGCATCTCACCGGCAATAAGTACCGATTGGGTTTCATGGTCATTGTAGGAAACCATCATGCCGGCATCATGATAACAGGCGGCCGTTTCAATGAGCAACCTTTCATGCTCATCATCAAAGCACTCCATCTCCATCAACCGGATCGCTGCACGATGCATATCCAAAGTGTGTTCGATGGTATGGTAAGTCAGCGAAGGACTGAGTTCTTTCCTCATCCGGCCAATGATATAGTCGCGTGCACCAACAAAATCCATAGGAGAAACAGATTATTTTGTAAAAGTAGGAAAAATTCGGAAAAAACGATGCATGTAAAATATCCAAAATAAATACAATCGGAAAAACTTCAGTACCCCGGGTACCTGCTTTCAGATATTCTTCAGCTGCAGGATGATTCCTGCAGGATCAGATGCAGAAAAGATGGTATTCCCGGCCACGAGGACATCGGCTCCGGCTTTCAGCAATCGGGGTGCATTTTCCAGGTCGACGCCTCCGTCAACTTCGATCAGGGCGGGTGATTTCGTTTCCTTGATCAGCGCTTTCAGTTGTTCAATTTTAGGAATGCTGTGTTCGATGAATTTTTGTCCTCCGAAACCCGGGTTTACCGACATGATAAGAATCATATCGACATCACGGATGATATCATCAAGAAGGTGAACCGGCGTGTGGGGGTTAAGAACAACCCCGGCCTTGGCGCCAAGATTGCGGATCTCATGAACCGTCCGGTGTAAGTGGTTGCAGGCTTCGTAATGCACACTGATAAAATAGGAACCGGCTTTTTTGAAACGCCCGATGTAACGGTCGGGGTCCACGATCATCAGGTGAACATCCAGTGGTTTCCTGGCTTTTTTGGCGATCTTCTCTATGACAGGAAACCCAAACGAGATATTGGGAACAAACATGCCATCCATTACATCAAGGTGGAACCAGTCGGCTGCACTGGCATTTACCATTTCGATATCCATCTCCAGGTTCAGAAAATCTGCCGACAATAGGGAAGGGGCGATCAGGTGATTCATGCTTTGCCGTTTATCCGAGATACGTTTTGAGGATCTTGCTCCGTGAAGTATGTTTGAGCCTGCGGATCGCTTTTTCTTTGATCTGCCGCACCCGCTCGCGTGTCAGGTCGAATTTTTCACCGATCTCTTCTAAGGTCATTGGGTGGCTCCCATTAAGTCCGAAATAAAGCCGGATCACATCTGCTTCCCGCTGTGTGAGGGTCGACACAGCCCGTTCGATCTCTTTACGCAAAGATTCGTAAAGGAGGCCGTTGTCAGGCGTGGTATTTTCTTCGCTCTTCAGAACATCGTACATGGTGTTGTCTTCATCCTGCACCAAAGGTGCATCCATGGAGACGTGACGCCCGGAATTCTTCAGCGATTCTTTCACCTCATTCTCAGAGATCTCAAGAAGGGTGGCAATTTCATCGGCATTTGGTTCACGCTCAAATTGCTGTTCCAGCTGGGCGTAAGCCTTGTTGATCTTGTTGATGGAACCGATCTTATTCAGGGGCAGGCGGACGATACGGGATTGCTCTGCAAGGGCCTGGAGTATGGATTGACGGATCCACCAAACCGCATAAGAAATGAATTTGAACCCACGGGTCTCATCAAACCTTTGTGCAGCTTTGATCAGCCCGAGGTTGCCTTCGTTGATCAGGTCGGGAAGGCTCAAGCCCTGGTTCTGGTATTGCTTTGAAACAGAAACCACGAACCGGAGATTTGCTTTAGTAAGTTTTTCCAACGCCGCCTGGTCGCCTTGCTTGATCCGTTGGGCCAGCGAAACTTCTTCGTCGGCGGTGATCAACTCGACTTTCCCGATCTCCTGGAGATACTTGTCTAAGGAGGCGGTTTCACGGTTGGTAACCTGCTTTGTAATCTTTAATTGCCTCATGCGAAATGTTTTGATTTAACCCGGATCACTCCAGATAGTTTTTACGAAAATAAGCGGGCACGAGTTACAAAAAACTATTCTTTTTTGTTCTTTTTTTCAGGTTGTGGCAGCAATACTTTCCGTGAAAGTTTTATTTTTCCATTCTTCGGATCGACACCGATGAGTTTTACCTGAATGATATCACCGACTTTCAATGCATCTTCCACTTTTTCCAAGCGGGGCCAGTCGATTTCTGAAATATGAAGAAGCCCGTCCTGTCCGGGAAGGATCTCAACAAATGCGCCGAAAGGCATGATGTTCTTAACCTTTCCGGTATAGATCTCACCGACTTCCGGAACGGCAATGATCCCTTTGATCTTATTTACAACGGCATCCTTTGCCTCCACATTGTCTGCGATGATATCCACAATACCGAATTCTCCGATTTCCTGGATAACAATGGTGGTTCCGGTTTCGCGTTGCATTTCCTGGATAATTTTTCCGCCGGGCCCGATGATGGCGCCGATGAATTCCTTGGGAACTTTCATCTGGAAGATACGCGGTACAAAGGGTTTGTAGTCGGGACGCGGTGCAGAGATGGTCTTTTCGATCTCTCCAAGAATATGAAGGCGTCCTATTTTTGCCTGTGAGAGCGCTTCCCTGAGAATATCGGAAGAAAGTCCGTCGACCTTGATGTCCATCTGGCAGGCTGTGATCCCGTCGCGGGTACCACAGACTTTAAAATCCATGTCACCAAGATGGTCTTCATCGCCAAGAATATCCGAAAGAACGGCATATCTACCAGTGTGTTTATCGGTGATCAATCCCATGGCAATTCCCGAAACCGGTTTCCGGATCTTCACACCGGCATCCATCAGGGCCATGGTTCCGGCACATACTGTAGCCATTGAAGAAGAACCGTTCGACTCAAGGATATCGGAAACAATCCGGATGGTATAGAGGTTTTCCTCTGCAGTAGGTAAAACGTTTTTCAATGCACGCAATGCCAGGTTTCCATGTCCGATCTCCCGGCGGCTGGTGCTGCGGATCGGTTTAACTTCACCGGTTGCAAATGATGGGAAGTTATAGTGAAGGATAAAGTTGACCTTGCCTTCAATCACCGCACCGTCGATCATCTGCTCATCGAGCTTGGAACCGAGCGTAACCGTAGTCAGGGATTGGGTTTCTCCACGCGTAAAGATTGCCGAACCGTGGGCGGCAGGAAGGTAATCTACCTCGCACCATATCGGGCGGATTTCGTCGAGCCGACGTCCGTCAACACGGGTTCTGTTATCAAGGGTAGCATTCCGGATAGCCTCTTTTTCCACTTCATGAAAATAGCGGTTGATCAGAGATTTCTTTTCTGCCTGTTCTTGTTCGGGAAGGGTAGCTACAAATTCTTCCTTCACGGTATCAAACATCTCCTTACGGAGTTTCTTGTCGGCAATGCCTTGTTTCGCAACCTCGTAAATCTTCTGGTAGGTTGCTTTCTTCAGCACCTCCTGGAATTCAGGGTCGTTTGTTTCATGACAGTATTCACGAACCGTTTTTGTGGTTTCCAGCATTTGTACCAGTTCTTTCTGGGCAATACACTGTTGTTTTATGGCTTCATGTGCAAACATGATGGCCTGTACCATCTCCTCTTCCGATATTTCTTTCATCTCACCTTCTACCATCATAATGTTGTCGTAAGACGCGGCAACCATAATGTCAAGGTCGGAGGTCGTAAGATCTAAAATAGAGGGATTGATGACAAACTGTCCGTTGATCCTTCCCACCCGGACTTCCGAAATGGGGCCGTTGAAGGGGATATCGCTGACTGCCAGCGCCGAGGATGCAGCAAGGCAGGCAAGAGCATCCGGTAACATGTTCTTGTCGGAAGACATCAGGGTAACAATCACCTGGACTTCTGCATGAAAATCTTCCGGGAATAAAGGTCTGAGGGCACGGTCGATCAGGCGGGCGATCAGCACTTCATAATCGGAAGGCCGTGTTTCACGTTTGAAAAAACCACCGGGAAAACGTCCGGCAGCTGCATATTTTTCACGGTATTCAACCGTCAATGGCATAAAATCAACATCCTCTTTTGCCTCTTTTGCGGCAACGACTGTTGCCAGCAACATGGTATCACCCATTTTTACTACAACAGAACCGTCGGCTTGTTTGGCCAGTTTGCCGGTCTCGATGGAGATCGTTCTCCCATCGGACAGCTGAAATTCTTTAACAATTTTACTCATCTTTTTTTCTTAATATTATTTCTTTATCAATGGATACTAAAAAAGGCAATTGGTTGAATTGCCTCTTTTCTAAAAAACAGGAAATCAATGATTTATTTACGGATCTTCAGTTTCTTGATGATCACCCTGTAACGTTCAATGTCTTTAGCTTTGAGGTAATCCAACAGTTTCCTGCGTTTTCCTACCATCATGACGAGCGAACGTTCTGTGGCCAGATCTTTCTTGAACTCCTTCAGATGTTGGGTGAGGTGCTGGATCTTTTTGGTAAACAAGGCAACTTGTGCTTCTGCTGAACCGGAATCAAATTCCGATTTCCCGAATTCCTTAAATGCTTTTTTCTTTTCCTCTGGTGCAATATTCATACTAAACTTCTTGTGATTGATTAGGTTATTTCCTTCTTCTATCCGAATGGGGTGCAAAAGTAATAATTTCTTTTGAAGAATACAAATTTATCTAAGCAAAGCAATAATCAATTTTTCAAACTGGTTTTTCGTGTTAAGCCGTATTTCTGATAAAAAGTTTAATGATGTTGATGATGAAAAGAAGATCGATCAGAGGAATCAAGCAACCAAACCGGGATTTGACTGTCAATATATCATATATCATAACAAATATCAATATCTCATTTAAACACAATCAACATCCCGGATTATGAAAATAAAGATATTAATAAGTGCATGTTTCTTACCCGCATTGCTTTCCTGTAATAAAAATGTGGTAACGCCCGGTAAAACCGGGAATAATCATAAGAATATGGTGAAAACGGAATCATATGTTTATCATCCGACTGAAACGACTTATAGGTACACCTATACTTACAATGAAAACAATCTGATAGAAAGGCTGGATATTGATGATGGCACCAGCTCGTACATCACTTTTGCATACTCCCATAATATGATTGTGGAACAGAATTATGACCAAAACGGTATACCCAGGGAGACAGATACTTTGTATCTGGACGGCATCGGACTTGTTGTTTCTTATCATTGGATAGATCATATAATTCAATATACTTATGACAATGACGGATACCGGATTTCTGAAGTGAATAACAGGGGCAATGATATTCTTGAGAGTTTTACAGGTACGATTAAGAATGGGAACTGTGTTAAAATGTTTCATGTATATTATAAGGAGAAGGATTCTGAACTCCAGGAATTATCTTTCAATTTGGATAAAAATAATTCAGTAACCTGGGATCATAAGGGGCAACCCTACTATGGCAAATCAGATGTCAACATTATTGACCATATTGATTACAGGGGATGTGCCGGAATTTACCGGACGGACACTTATTCCTATGTGTACAACCAGGATGGTTTGGTAGGCCAGATCAATATCAGCACTCCTGTACAGGATTATAGCATTAATTATACTTATTATTAACAACGCTGCTTCTGCTTTTCACCTCCTTCTTTTCCTGGCAGCCAATGGCGCTGTTTCTTTCCTCTTTTAATTGACTCGCCCCCGTGAGATTGTCTCAAAAGTATTTTTTGATACAGGATCTCCCCAAATGAAATCGTGAACTTGTGAAAATGATATATTTAATTATATTTGTATGTTGGTTTATTCCTTATTTATCCTGCATAAATGAAAAGAACCCTGCGCTTATCCTTATGTTTAATTCTTTTCCTTGTATTGAGCGTATCTCCGGGTTTTACGGCGAAACAAGGGAAGGAAAAGGTTGATTCACTGCTGGACCGGTTAGCAATCCATAAGACGGACGATACTGCAAAAATAGCGCTGTACCGTGATATAGCATTTGAATATTATGTGATCGATCCTAAGATTGGAATTAAATATGGTGAGAAGGGGATCGCCCTGTCAAAGCTGTTAAATTACCGGAAAGGCCTTATCTTTTGCCTGATCTCAACCGGCGTTTGTTACTGGGCTTCGTCCAACTTCCCCAAAGCCCTTGAATTGTTGCTGAAGGCATTGAAGATCGCCGAAGAAGAGGGGAACAAAACAGGGATTTCAAAAGCCTGCGCGAACATCGGGTCGGTTTATGCCGATGAAGAGAATTACGCAAAAGCACTCGAATACTATTTTAAGGCGCTGAAGATCTCCGAGGAAATAGGAGACAAAAAAGGAATCGCCCGGAAACTCGGAAATATAGGAACCATCTATAAAGAGCAGAAAATTCCCGATTATCAGAAGGCACTGGAATATTATGTTAATGCGCTGAAATATTATGAAGAAACAGGGGAGAAGAGAGGCATTGCCGTTACCCTGGAGAATATCAGCTGGGTCTATTCTGATCAACACCAATATAAAAAGGCCATTGCAGGCCTCAACAGGGCCTTGCAAATCGTAGAGGAGATCGGCGAACCCCGCTGGATCATGTATTACTACGGAACCATCGGCGAAGCCTATTACAATATGGCTGCAGATACTTCTTTGAAATACAGGAAAACCCTGAATTCACTTTCGAAAAATGAAAAAGCGCAATTACTTTCTCAATCCCTGGTCTACCTGTTGAAAGCAGTCGAAACAGGCAAGCAGATCGAGGCTCCCAAACAGATGATCGACTGGTATAAGTATATTTCAAATGCTAACAAGGAACTAGGTAACTGGCAATCTGCCTATATTTATTCCGTATTAAGCGACAAACTTTATTATGACGTATTTACCCAGGAAAAAGATCTAAAAATTGCCAATCTGGAGGCCAAACGGGAAACCGAACTCAAACAGAAAGAGATCGAATTGCAGAAGACACGGCTGGAGAAAGCCAGGCTCCAGTTGATCTCAGTAGCGGGCGGGTTCCTTGGGCTGATCATCATTGTCTTACTCATCTACCTTTCCCGCAGGAAATCGGAGCGCCTGCTGAGGAATATTCTTCCTGCCAAGATCGTCCGCAGGCTCAAGAAAAAGGAAAAACCAATCGCGGATATGTTCGAGAATGCAGCCGTGGTGTTTGCTGATATCGTCGATTTTACAGGCTTTTCAAAAGATAAGGACCCACACCAGGTGATCGAAGTGCTGACGGATATCTTCGGCAGGATGGATGCCTTATCGGATAAATTCGGGCTGGAGAAGATCAAAACCATCGGCGATTGTTATATGGCTGCGAGTGGACTGCCGGTACCAGTCCACAACAGCGTGGAGAATGTCGCCCGTTTTGCGATTGCATGCCGCGACATGATGCGGGACTACAAAACCAACGACGGACAAAGCATCAACATACGCATTGGCATGGATTCCGGGCAAGTGATCGCAGGGGTGATCGGGGAAAAAAGGTTCAGCTATGACCTCTGGGGCGACATTGTGAACACAGCCTCCCGAATGGAAGCCCTCGGTATTGAAGGAGAAATACAGGTCACCGAAAACGTTGCGAAACGGCTACAAGGAAAATTCATCACCCGCGAACGGGGCGAACAAGACGTGAAGGGTAAAGGAAAGATGAAAACCTGGCTGCTGGTGAGTGTTGAGATGAATAATTAACGTAAAATTTTCAAGCATATGGAAAATTTCAAAGAAGAATTTAAAGTGAAAAGCGAGGAAGTAATCGGGAAGGTCAAGGAATTATTGCATGAAGGCAATGTCAGGAAGTTGATCATCAAGGATGAAGATGGGAAAGTATACCTCGAAATTCCTGTGACATTGGGCTTGGTTGGGGCTGTTCTTGCTCCGACAGTGGCTGCAGTAGGCGCATTGGCAGCCATGGTTGCAAACCTGAAGATCGAAGTGGTCAGGACAGAGGAGCCGGAGGCGCCGAAACCCCCGGAAAATAAAGCATAATTTTCCTCAGCTTTAGGGGGATAGGCTATAATGGTCAATTCCCGGGGAATTTTTTATAATTCATTCCAGATCCGGTAGGATAATTCGGCCTGGATCCCGAGCATCCGGAGTCCGTTTTGAATCATGGCGCCTGCTGCTGATCCTTTCTTCAGAAAGATGGTCATTGCGGGATTATGCACCAGATCGTAGAGGAAATGATTTTCCGAAAGAAAATGATAAGGGATGGGAGGAAACGTTTCTGTTGAAGGGAACATCCCCAGCGGAGTTGCATTCACGATAAGGGTATGGCTTGAAAGAACTTCTGCTGTAAGTTCAGTGTAAGAAATATGATCTGCCGATTTTTTCGAGCGGGAGACAAAGAGAAAAGATATTCCCATTTCTGCCAATGCATAGGCAACTGCTTTTGCCGCACCCCCGCTTCCCAGGATCAATGCCCGGCGGTGCTTTGAGAAATCTGCAGATTGAAGGAATCCATCGGCGTCGGTATTGAACCCTTTCAGGTGAATGTTTCCTTTTTCCCGGCGTATGAGGATGGTATTGACGGCACCGATTTTTTCGGCTTTCGCATCCAGTTCTTCAAGCCAGGGAATGATCTGTTCTTTATAGGGAATGGTCACATTCAACCCTTTAAGACCCGGGTGTTTGCGCAGGAGCGCAGGAAATTTATCCAGCGAGGACAAAGGGAAATTAAGATAACGGTGGCCCGATCTGCCCTCTTTTCTGAGTTTTTCGGCAAACCACGATCCTGATCCGGAGTGTGAAAGGGGATACCCGATCAGTCCATAGATGATCATGGTCTGTTATTCCAGTTTGTATTTCTTGCATTCATCCGGGAGGAAGCGGAAGAAGGTATCACCCCGGAGACCGAGGCGAAGCGTTTCCAGTGGAATGATGTCGTTGGGAGAAATGTTTCCCAGGTTCACATTGGCCCCGAAATGATTGATGAACCACGCCTGTTGTGATTTCAGCGGGGCTTCCCAGAGGATCTGGTCGATGGCGATCTTCGAGAGGATCTTGTTGATGAGGACGGTATGTGCTTTTCCGCTGGGGCGGTAAATGCCTACGGTTCCGCTCTCGCGCGCTTCGGCAATCACCTTGAATGCGCCGGCTGCCAGCTCGGTCTCCATCATCTCGATCCAGCGTGCCGGTGCGATCAGGATACCGGCCTCCTTGGCGCCGACTTCCGAGAGCACCGTGTAATTCTTCGAAAAATTGCGAATGACTTCACATTTCTTTGCATGGTCGATCCGCATGGAACCATCCGAAATCTCAATGGTATCAATGCCGAGGCCGTCAATAAATTGCCGATACTCATCCTCCATGTTGCGGATCATGAAGGCTTCAAATAAAGTCCCTCCTAAATAGACCTTGATGTTTGCTTCCTGGTAAAGCTTGATCTTTTCTTTAACGTTGGGGGTGACTACCGAGGTTCCGAAACCCAGCTTCACAAAATCGGTAAGATCGCCGGAAACAGAGATGAAATCTTCGGCTTCGCGGATGCTGAGTCCTTTATCCATGACCATAACGACTCCGTTTGTCCTTGGTTTCTTTGTTCTTTCCGGCATCAGGGGTAAATGGATATTCTCCATATGTATAGTTTTGTAAATAGATTCAGTTCGCAAAACGGATCAGAAATGGAAGGATGTTACTGACACTTGTCGCGGTATCCTTCAATAATATCCGTGATGGTTTGGTTTTCCCTGAGATCGGGAAAAGCCTTNNATCGAACTTGCATAAAGAAAATCGGGATTCTGTTCATGCCACTTCAATCCTTCCTTCAACGTTTCCAGGGCTTTATCGTACTTTTTTTGGTCAGCATAGACCATGGAGAGTTCCAGCCATATTTCCGGGTCATTGGGTTCCAGCTCGATCACCTTGCGGTATGATAATACACCCTCTTCAACCTGCTCCAGCTTCACCTGGATGTCTCCCTTAATGAACCAGTAATCAGGAATGGTAGGAGCAATTTTAATAGCGCGTTCAACGTAGGTTAGCGCCACCTTCGGGTTGTTTAGGGCATCGTATGCAACGCCTGCACCCAGCCATGCATCCCCGAACTCGGGATCGATATCGATGGCCTTGGTGTAATATTGGATCGCTGCTTCAAACTTTTCCATCTTCTCATAACACTCGGCAATGTAGTAGAAGGTCAGCGGTTCCGGATCCTCATAGAAACTGGTTTCAAGGTAGGTTTCGATGGCACCGGAATAGTTGTTAAGGTTGGCATAACAGTTTGCCTTGTTAAAATAAGCCGATGCAAAAGTCTCATCGATGGCAATGGCATAGTCGTAAGCATCGATAGCCTTTTCGAAAAGTTCAAGGTTGCTGTAAGCAATTCCGAGGTTGAACCAGGCGGCCTTGGAAAACGGATGCTTTTCAAGATAGCCTTCCAGGAAAGTGATCGCCTTTTCAGTTTGCTGCGAGATCTCGAAACAAAACGAAAGTTCGTACAATGCAGCATCGTTGTCGGAATTCTGTTCTGTTGCCTGTGTAAGGAACTCGATGGCTTTCTCGTATTTTCCAAGGTTCTCATATTCAAAAGCAATGTTCGACAGGATCTCATCCGGGTCGTCGGAATCATGCAGGGCCAGTGTATATTCCTCGATGGCCTTCTCCGAACGGTCGAGTTGGCTGTAAAGGTTTCCCTTGGCTAAGTGAATTTCGTAATCGTCGAAATTAATTCCGTCGAGGTCTGAAAGGATCTTTAAAGCTTTCTCATTCTTGTCGGTGGAGATAAGAAATTGGGCCTTTTTCAGCAGGAGGCCGG
>PLMO01000165.1 GCA_003142515.1 Bacteroidales bacterium | reverse complement strand
ACTGCGAAACTTGAGTTAATTAAGCAGATGATTTTTCTCGTTTTAATGTGAAAGTACTGAAAATGTGAAAAGATTATTTTTACTTTGTAAAAAATTTCAGAAGGATGAATTTCAAAACTCATATTAATCTTATACTTCTTTTTTTTCTTCTGATAATCACTATTGATATCTCCGCCCAATCGTGGACTTTTGTGAAAGAACAGGAAGGGATAAAACTTTTTACGCGAAAAGATGATGGCAGTTCGNNTGAAAAAGACAAATATTTCCAGTATTATCTCATCTATCACGTTCCCTGGCCCTTTACCGACCGTGATCTCTGTGTGGAGGCCAATGTGAATACAGATCCATCAACCCGCCGGCGAACGATCACTGCCACGCCGCTCAGCAATGTTATCCCCGAAAAACCAGGTTTGATCCGTATAAAAAAATACTGGCAGAAATGGACGATCCAACCCATGGAAAATGGAGTGATCCATCTCACCCTTGAAGGGTTTGTTGACCCTGCCGGGAATATTCCTTCCTGGCTGTACAATATGGTGATCGTGGAAACCCCGCTGAAGGTCATGCGCAGAGTGAAGAAATTTGTTCAATAAAAATCATCTGTAACGTTCGCCAATTCGCCAGCTATATATTGATCTCCCCAACCAGGTAAGTCACCGCCTGACCGGCAATCTCGACACGCTCCCCGAGGTCTTTGCATTTCAGGTAACCCCGGCGCTTAGAAAGCTGAATGGCGGTCATTTCTTTCTTTCCCAGCCTGGCCGACCAATAGGGGATCAGGGTAGTATGCGCCGAGCCGGTAACAGGATCCTCATTGATGCCAACCTGGGGTGCGAAAAACCGGGATACAAAATCACTCTCATCTCCTTTTGCCGTCGCGATGATACCTCTCGCCGTGGCTTTGCAAAGTCCGGCAAAATCGGGATCAAGCATTTCAATCTGATGCTGATTTTCATAAACCAGCAGGTAGTCGGTTTTCCCTTTTAGTATCTCTACCGGATCCATGCCGAGGGATTCGGTCACTATGGGCGGAAGACAACCTTTCTGGAGGGTGTCGGCAGGGAAATTCAGCACAAGGAGATTCTTCTCTTTCCTGACTTCAAGAACCCCACTTCGTGAAGTGAACCGGATCGTTTTATTCGGATAATCGAGATGATGAAAAATGACATGGGCACTGGCCAGCGTTGCATGCCCGCACAGGTCGACTTCGACTTTCGGGGTGCACCAGCGGATGCTGAATGAATTGCCGGTTTCGGTCACAAAAGCAGTTTCTGCAAGATTGTTTTCGGCAGCAATCTTTTGCATCAGCTCATCAGGGAGCGTTTTAGTTAACANNCCAAGGTATAAAAAATACTGATTTAAACGAATTAATCTTATCTTTGCCGGCTTATCTGGGTTCCGGGATGAAGGATACTTGTGAATTGACATTCCCTGCATTGTTTGCTGAATCGGTTAAAAATTTTGGTGACAAGGGATTTATTACCATGGTCGGTGAAACACCGAAAACATACAATCAAACCCGGAAGCAGGTGATGGCTCTCATCGCCCTGTTCGAACAACTGGAGATCCGTCCGGGTGACAAGATTGCCCTTCTGGGAACCAACATGCCGAACTGGGTTGTTTCATTTTTCGCCACCACGTTCATGAGTGCCATCGTCGTTCCACTACTTCCTGATTTCCTTCCGAAAGAAATCGAAAATATCCTTGAACATTCCGAGGCGAAAGCCATTGTTGTTTCCGATAGCCTTTGGCCTAAGCTCAGCGATATCGCAACAGATTCCCTTCTCTACCGGATCGGTATGGAAGATTTTTCAGTGGAGGGTCCGGTGGGGAACAAACTTACATTTGATCCTGAGGCAATACCTGTAGCGGAATATCGCATCAACGAAGAAGATCTTGCAGCCATCATCTATACTTCCGGTACTATGGGGACGCCAAAAGGAGTCATGCTGACACACCGGAATATTTCTTTTACCGCTGTGAAGAGCAAATTAATACAGCCGATCAACGAAACAGATCGTTTTCTCTCGATACTGCCGCTTTCCCATACTTACGAGAATACCATCGGTTTTATCCTGCCTATGCTATGCGGTGCCTGCATTTACTATCTGGGTAAAACTCCAACACCGGCGTTGCTGCTTCCAGCATTACTGGAGGTAAGGCCTACGATTATGCTTTCTGTTCCGCTGATCATGGAAAAGATTTACCGGAACAAGATCCGCCCGGCATTTCAGGACAAATGGATCATGAGGATGTTATACAGGGTACCGGTAGTCCGGAAAAAGCTGAACAGAATTGCAGGAAAAAAACTGATGGAAACCTTTGGCGGTGAGATAAAGTTCTTTGGGATCGGCGGGGCAAAATTAGATAAAACAGTAGAACAATTTCTCATCGAAGCCCGTTTTCCATATGCCATCGGATATGGCCTTACCGAAACGGCTCCTCTTCTTGCCGGTGCAAATCCGCAGAAAACCAAACTTCAGTCAACGGGTCCGGCCATGGAAGGAGTGACCCTGAAGATAAACAACCCCGATCCTCATACCGGTGAAGGTGAAATTTGGGTAAAAGGCCCCAATGTGATGGTAGGATATTATAAAGAGCCTGTCATGACAAAAGCGGTTTTTTCAGAGGATGGATGGTTCAAAACAGGTGATCTTGGTACATTGAATGAACAGGATTATCTATACATAAAGGGACGGTTAAAGAACATCATTTTAGGAGCCAATGGAGAAAATATTTATCCGGAGGAAATCGAATCTGTTATCAACAACTTCCGGTTTGTCGTCGAATCGCTGGTGGTCCAGAAGAAAGGAAAGCTGGTTGCCATGGTGCATTTTAACCAGGAAGAGATCGCCCTAAGGTACCAGCATTTGAAAGAAGATGTTTCAGCCTATGTGGAGAACATTATTGAGGAACTAATTGAAGAGCTACAGGAATATGTAAACAGCCGGGTCAACAAATACTCCCATGTCCAGGTTATCATCCTTCAGCCAGTTCCGTTTAAAAAGACACCCACCCAAAAGATCAAAAGGTTCCTTTATACCTGATCCCTTTTCTTTCTTGTTTCATTTCAAATGGGGGATTTCATATAATCCAAAAATCCTGCAAGGAAGTACAAAAAATTACTATTTTTGCAACCGGATTATCAAAAATACCGGGATGTAGCGCAGTTGGCTAGCGCACCACGTTCGGGACGTGGGGGTCGGAAGTTCGAGTCTTCTCATCCCGACACCAGCCTCTTTAGCTCAGTTGGTAGAGCAGCTGATTCGTAATTAGCAGGTCGGGGGTTCAAGTCCCCTGAGAGGCTCTTCTTGAAAGTGACAAAGTCACAGAGTCACAAAATGACAAAGTTACAGAGGTTCAGCCAGGAGCCCGTTCTTTAGCTGCAAATACAATTCCTTACCAATTCCTTAATTTATATCACACCCAGAACACTTCCGGTTCATTAAAATTTGCCTGAATTTTTGCATAACATATTGTTGTTTTTAATATATTTGGGTAATTTCAAGAATGATGACATTTTACCCGCCAGAATGGGAGGTTCAACAACTTTAAATAGAGGCCCTGTGAAAAAACTATTCTATATTTTAATGTTCTTATGTCCAGTTGCTATATGTGCCCAACAAAACGGATATAAATCTTCTCCATTTGATCATATGTGGATGAATGTTGGAAATGCTGGTTTCTCAACAGGAGAAGCTAATTACACCAGCATCGCCTTCGGTCCGGCTGGTCAACCTTATGTGGCTTATCAGGAATGGTTAAATTCCCAAAAGGCAACGTTAATGAAATTTGATGGTACAAACTGGATTTACGTGGGGTCAGCGGGTTTTTCAGCAGGAGAGGCTGATTGGATAAGTCTTGCCTTCAGTCCATCTGGTCAACCCTATGTGGCTTATGAGGATTTCGGGAATTCCGATAAAGCCACCGTAATGAAATTTGATGGAACCAACTGGGTAATTGTGGGAGATGCGGGTTTCTCCGCAGGGCAAGCTCTTTTTACCAGCCTCGCCTTCAGCCCATCTGGGCAACCCTATGTGGGATATATGGATTATGGGAATTCCCATAAAGCTACCGTGATGAAATTTGATGGAACCAACTGGGTGAATGTAGGAAATGCGGGTTTCTCAGCAGGACAAGCAACTTTTACCAGCCTGGCTTTCAGCCCATCTGGTCAACCCTATATAGGGTATAGGGATTATTGAAATTCCCAAAAAGTCACCGTAATGAACTTTAACGGAACCAACTGGGTGAATGTTGGAAATGCGGGTTTCTCAGCAGGATGGGCTGATAATATAAGCCTCGCATTCAACCCATCTGGTCAACCTTATGTCGCTTTTACGGATTTTGGGAATGGTACTAAAGCAACGGTAATGAAATTTGATGGAACCAACTGGGTAAATATGAGAGACGCTGGTTTCTCAAAAGGAGAGGCTTATTTTACAACCCTTGCCTTCAGCCCATCTGGTCAACCCTGTGTAGTATATAGGGATGATACGAATTCCCAAAAAGCAACCGTAATGAACTTTGACGGTACCAACTGGATGAATGTAGGGGCAGCGGGTTTCTCAGCAGGTGATGCTGATAATACAAGCCTCGCCTTCAGCCTATCTGGTCAGCTTTATGTTGCTTATACAGATTCTTGGTATGGTGGTGAAGCAACGGTAATGAAATATGATTCCGTTTTTGTCGGGATCAAAGAGCCACAGGAATCAAAGATATTACTATATCCTAATCCGGCAACAGATAAAATAACATTAGAAATATCAGGAGAAACAACTGAAAGCAATTTAGCAATTGTTAACATTGATGATCAGGAACTCATCACCTGCCAAATCACAAAACCCAAGACGCAAATTGACATCAGCAATCTGCCCGGCGGGGTTTATTTTGTGCGGCTAACCAAAGATAGGACGGTAGCAGTGGGGAAGATCGTTAAGCAATAATTTCAGATTTTCGATTTACGAGTTTCGATCGAATTTGCTTCCCCATATAGAGATAAATTAAATTTACCCTGCTTTCTTAATACCCTTATTGATTCTTAAAAGCCTTGATCCCTGCAAACCTGGCCTTACCAGCGAGTTCTCTCTCAATCCGCATTAATTGATTGAACTTTTCAATTCTTTCTCCCCGGCAACCGCTTCCGGTCTTTAGATGACCTGCATTTACAGCAACAGTAAGATCTGCAATAAAACTGTCAGGGGTTTCTCCGCTCCGGTGCGATACAAAAGCGTTGTATCCGTTTTTGTAAGCCAGATCAATGGTTTCAAGGGTTTCGGTCACCGTACCGATCTGGTTTAGTTTAATCAGAATGGAGTTGGCGACACCTTTGAAAATACCTTCAGCCAAAATCTTCTTATTTGTACAGAAAATATCATCTCCTACAATTTCAATTTTCTTTCCTAATGACTGAGTAAGATTTTGCCACCCCGGCCAATCGTTTTCAGCCAATCCGTCTTCAAGCAATACGATAGGATACTGATTTACCCAAGATTCCCATAGCTTAACCATTTCAGCGCTCGTGATTGATTTTCCTGTACTCTTAGAAAATTTGTACTTACCCTCATCCCACATTTCACTGGTAGCCGGATCGAGACAAAGACTTACATCTGTTCCCGGTTTGTACCCGGCCATGACAATAGCCTCAAGAATCACTTCAACGGCTTCTTCATTCGATTTAAGGTTGGGAGCAAAGCCTCCTTCATCACCAACGCCCGTATTGTAATTCCTGAGTTTCAGCACTGTTCTAAGCGCATGAAATACTTCGATACCCATCCGGATTGCTTCAGTAAATGAAGGAGCATTATGAGGAGCAATCATGAACTCCTGGAAATCCACATTGTTACCGGCATGCGCGCCACCATTGATTAAGTTCATACAAGGTACCGGTAAAAGATGTGCCTTTTCACCGCCCAGATATTTGTATAATGGGATCCCAGCATTCTCTGCGACAGCACGGGCATATGCCATGGATACTGAGAGTATGGCATTCGCTCCCAATTTCGATTTATTCGGTGTTCCATCCATGCCGATCATCAATGAGTCAAGCTCTCTTTGATTCTCAAATGATTTTCCCTGAATTTCTTTAGCAATAACGGTGTTTACATTATCGACGGCTTTCAGTACACCTTTTCCTCCATATCGTTTCTTGTCTCCATCCCGAAGCTCGCAAGCCTCCCGTTCACCGGTTGATGCTCCACTTGGCACCATGGCATGTCCTGTTATTCCATTCTCCAGTTCAAGAAAAGCTTCCACAGTGGGATTCCCGCGGGAATCCAGAATTTCATACGCCTGAATTTTTTTAATTTTCATAATATTTTGTTAGTATTGATTTATATTCGGCGAGGGTCATACCCGCCGGTATAAAACGGATATAATAGGCTGATAGTGTGCGGTTCATTAAAAAGGCAGTGATATTTATTGTCTGTTTCCAGAAATCAAAATTATTTGTAACTTTCAATCAAAAATGCGATATGATTAATTTTGAAGCGCTTTTCAGAATTTCTTACGGTTTATACATTGTAAGTTCCGGGGATAAAAACCGCGGAAATGGATTTATTTCAAATTCTGTTTTCCAGGTAACTGCCGAACCTCCAAAATTTGCAGTATGCTGCAACAAGAATAATTATACAGCAGAAATTATCAAAAAATATGCGGCTTTTTCAGTATCGGTTTTACATACAGAGGCCTCACCGGATCTTTTTGGACGATTTGGTTACAGGAGCGGAAAGGATTTTAACAAACTGGAGGGTATCAATGTAAGATATGGCGAAGATACAGGAGTGCCGATCGTATTAAATGACTGTATTGCATTTCTTGAGTGCAAGGTTGTCCAGACCGTGGATTTGGGAACTCATTTATTATTTATTGGTGAATTGTTGCATTCAGCGATCCTTGATGATACCAAAGAACCCATAACCTATACATATTACCGGCAGATACGAAAAGGAGTGGCACCCAAAAATGCCCCGACTTACGTTGATAAATCAAAACTTCAACCGAAAGAAAAAGGGCCAGTATTTAAAAAATACGAATGCACGGCTTGCGGTTATATCTATGACGAAGCTGTTGAAACAACGAAGTTCACCGATCTGCCTTTTGATTGGGTATGTCCCTCTTGTGGAACAGCAAAAGAAGATTTTATTGAAGTTGTNNTTTTGCTTCATCAACAAACAAAAAAGTAAACCGAAATGAAAACAAATACGATAATCTTAGCTACATTACTGATACTCCAGGTTAGCTCCCTTTTCGCAATCAATGACGGTATTCCCATGAATACAAATAAAGAAATGAACTTAAGCACTGTTCTTTTATTAGCGCCCGTAACTCCAAAGGAAGCAACATTTGAAGAGATGTCACCTACCGCTGAAATCCTCTTCCTGGCGCCAGTTACACCCAAAGAAGCCTCATTCGAAGATGAAGCTGAAGGTTTCAGTATCAACCACCTTGCTCCGGTTACCCCGGCAGAAGCTGATTTCAACGACGATGAACCTGCCCTGAATGCAAACACGATTTCACTGGCTCCCNNTGGCTTTTTTTATGATATATGATGTTAAAAAGAGCATCCGTATTTTGCATCACAGGGTACTGGAAATGCAGGATGGACGGTTTTTCCTTTTTCAATTGTTTTCACTTTCTGATTTACAGGCGCTGGAACCGTAGTGGTCTGTTCACAGGAAGTAATCTCTTCAAAAGTTGCTTCTTTAGGTGTAACAGGAGCAAGGGAAGAAAGATAGGTGGTACAAGTATTCACAGCTGTTACATCTTCAAATGTGGCTTCTGTTGGTGTGACCGGTGCAAGTGATGTGAACAAAACTGTCCATTCAGATTTTGCCGGTGCGTCAAATCCTTTCGGGGAATTACTGCATGCAGATACCAGGTTGATATTCAGGGTTATTAAAGCGAGAACTATGATGATTTTTGTTTTCATGTTATTTTCAGTTTTGTTTCAAGTTTTCGAATTTTGATCATAAGACGATTGCAAAAATGTAAAGTTACAGCCAGATGGAAAAAATCCGTAAGATTCCCAGGAAGGCTATTGTGATCATTTTTGCAATTGACATGATTTTACTTTATTTTCACGAACAAAGGTATTTCCCATTTCCCACTTGCTGAAATCTTTTCTGTAAACAGGCATATAAATACGGTGAAACCGAATTCCGGATACTCTTGCGGCATCAGGAAGCAACTGAATGACTGGGAAACATTATTGGGGAATTGGGTATCAACCTGAAATTCCGGGAGAAAAGAATGTAAAACGGCTGTTGCTGTAAGGAGAAACGTGGTTGATGGTTAATTGGGAATCCGGATTGAAACAGGAATGAAAAGTTCAAGGGAGCATTCTCACTTTTGCATTCGACTGGCTGACTTTAATAATTATACCGGTAAAACCCGGAAGATCATCGCCATTTGTGTTCCGGACTTTTTCATTTTTGGTTTAGGGAATGAACGGCAGTACAAAGTTCATGGATCAGGGAAGGGTTTTTTTCGAAGGCATTTCCCACAACAACGACATCGGCTCCTGCAATGGCAGTATCTTTTGCCTGTTTCCCAGTAAAAATACCGTCCCCGATTAGCCCGGCAAATTTCTTTTTCCCGTCAGAGAATCTTTCCCGTAAAACAGAATTCCTCGGCATAAGCCCGATTTTAAAATACGGCAGATGCGATCTGCCTGATGTTTTCTGATATTCCGATAGTAAAATAGTGTAATACGGGAACCCCATACCCGATCAACTCCTTCGACTGATGAATGGACCATTCAATTCCGACGCGGAAGGCCTCCTCATTATTCTTGCATCCGGCAATTGCCTTAACAAGGTCTTCCGGGATATCAATGTTAAACACTTGTGGCAGAATATTTATATCGCGTAAAGTAGTGATGGGTTTTAAGCCTGGAATAATCGGAACCGTGATACCGGCTTCCCTGCAGTTCTTCACAAATGTAAAGTATTTCTCGTTATCAAAAAACATTTGAGTAATGATATATTCCGCCCCGGCATCANNTCAACCAGCCCGTTGGCATAGGGATGCCCCTCTTTTTCCGGCACGAATACCCTCATTCCCTTTGGAGGGTCCCCGCGGAGAGCAAGGATATTGTTGATCCCAAGGAAATGAAAATCGATCAATGCATATTCCGTATCTTCCTTTGAAAATCCTCCGCAGATGAGATGAGGCACCACATCCACCGAGGGATATTTGTATTTGATGGCAGCTGATATCGCAACAGTTCCCGGGCGTTTCCTTACCGTTCTTTTCTCCAGCAATCCGCTTTTGTGTTTCTTGTACACTACCTCTTCCTGGTGGTAGGTGATATTGATGAATGAAGGGTTGAAGACCAGCAGCGGATCAATCGTACGGTAAATTCCACTGATATTGTGCCCCTTCAACGGGGGAAGGAGCTCAAACGAAAACAATGTCTTTTTTGAATTATTAATGTGTTCGATAACTTTCATAGTGAAAAATTTGTTTTTACTTGTCACAGGCCTGCAGTCTAACGCCTAAAGCAAGCAGGCCGTGGAAATCCGTTCATCCCTGAATTGTTTTTTGGGAAACAAGGATTGAACAGATCATCCAATTCAGTAGTTCAGGTTTGTGTTCAATAGTTTTTCAGCCAGTTCCAGGCTGATATTTTTTCTCCTGGCGTAGTCAGTCACCTGGTCTTTTCCGATCTTTCCCAGTGCAAAATAATGCGATCCGGGATGGGCAAAGTAAAACCCACATACCGCTGCAGCCGGATACATGGCAAAATTTTCTGTCAGGCTGATCCCGGTGTTTTTCTCAGGATCAAGCAGGGAAAAAAGGACATTTTTCTCTGAATGTTCCGGGCAGGCAGGGTAACCAGGGGCAGGGCGAATGCCTAAGTATTCTTCCTTAAGGATGGCCGTAACATCCAGGTTTTCCTCCCGGGCGTATCCCCAGTATTCTTTTCTGACAAGCTGGTGAAGGCGCTCGGCAAAGGCTTCTGCCAGGCGGTCAGACAGGATCTTGATCAGGATGGCGGAATAATCATCCAGCTGGCTTTCATAGTAGCTGACCCATTCTTCGATCCCAAGTCCTGCCGTCACAGCAAAACATCCTATATAATCAATAGGGCCTTTGTCTCCCGGTGCGATGAAATCAGCCAGACACAAATTCGGCGATGTGTCCTCTTTCTTCTGCTGGTTCCGTAAAAACCGGAAGGTGGCAATGGTTGTTGAACGCTTTTCATCCGCGTAGATTTCAATGTCATCTCCGGAGGAGTTGCAGGGATAGAAACCGATTGCCCCCTTCGCGAGGATCATCTTTTTCAAAACCATCTCATCCAGCATTTTTTGTGCATCATCAAACAGTTTCCTGGCCTCTGTCCCTTTTACCGGATCCTTGAAAATAGCAGGATATTTGCCATTCATTTTCCAGGCATGGAAGAAAAATGTCCAGTCGATATACTCCCGAAGTTCTTCCAGTGGAAAGTCATAGAAATATTTGTTGCCGGTAAATGATGGTTTTTGGATCATATCCGGTTCGAAAGCAAGTTTCAACCTGTTTTCACGGGCCTCCCGCAGCGAAACGAATTGGATTTCTGTACGGTTGTCCTCATATTGCTTGCGAAGACCCTGGTAGTGCAATTTGATCTTTTCGCCGTAAGCTTTTTTATTTTCTGGGGACAAAAGAGTGGATAAAACTCCGGCGCTCCTGGAGGCATCGCGAACATAGATGACCGGAAACGAATATTGAGGATCAATGCGGACAGCCGTATGGATCTCAGAAGTAGTGGCTCCGCCGATCAGCAAGGGGAATGATAATCCCATTCGCTGCATCTCCTTTGCAACGTGTACCATTTCTTCCAGTGAGGGAGTGATCAGTCCGCTCAAGCCAATCACATCAACGTTTTGTTCGATGGCTGTTTGAAAGATCTTTTCCGGGGGAACCATTACGCCCAGGTCGATCACTTCATAGTTATTGCATCCAAGGACTACGCCGACAATGTTTTTCCCGATATCATGCACATCTCCTTTTACCGTTGCCAGCAATATTTTCCCAGCGGAACTTGAGACCATGGGATTTTCCTTGTTTTCCTGTTCCATGTATGGAAGCAGCCGGGCAACAGCCTTCTTCATGACACGGGCGCTTTTCACGACCTGGGGAAGGAACATTTTACCGGAGCCAAACAGATCCCCTACCACGTTCATCCCTTCCATCAGCGGGCCTTCAATAATCTTCAGCCCCCGTTCATAATGTTGTCGTGCCTCTTCAATGTCTTCCTCAATATGATCGAGAATTCCCTTTATCAATGCATGTTTTATGCGTTCTTCCACGGTACCTTTCCTCCACTCTTTTTCCTCAACCTCTTTTTTGCCCGTGTTTTTTAAGGTCTCTGCATACATGATCAGCCTTTCGGTGGCATCTTTCCGGCGGTTCAGCACCGCATCTTCAATTAATTTCAACAAGTCGGGAGGAATT
The DNA here is from genome assembly GCA_003142515.1 of Bacteroidales bacterium. GTDB lineage: Bacteria > Bacteroidota > Bacteroidia > Bacteroidales > FEN-979 > FEN-979. Next base: position 10,498 of record PLMO01000165.1, on the reverse strand, counting down.
TCGTCGTATACCGGAAGCGCTCCGGCATTCACAATTCCCATATCGAGACCTGCCTGGATTGCGTGATAGAGAAAAACTGCATGCATCGTTTCCCGGATGAGATCATTGCCCCGAAAAGAAAACGAGAGATTACTGATCCCTCCGCTCACTTTGACCAATGGAAGGTTTCCCTTGATCCACCGGGTCGCCTTGAGGAAATCGACACCATAATTATTATGTTCGTCCATCCCTGTAGCTATGGTCAGGATGTTCGGATCAAAGATGATGTCTTCGGTGGGAAAATTAACATCCTTGGTCAAAATATCATAAGCCCGCTTACAAACCACCTTTCTCTTTTCCAATGTAGTGGCCTGTCCTTCTTCATCAAAAGCCATCACGATAACGGCAGCCCCGTAATTCCGGATCTTTTCCGCTCTTTCCCTGAACACATCCTCACCTTCTTTCAGGCTGATAGAGTTGACGACTGCTTTCCCTTGCACGCATTTCAACCCGGCTTCGATCACCGACCAATTGGAGGAATCGATCATCACCGGTACTTTCGCTACATCCGGATCAGAAGCAACCATATTCAGGAAACGGGTCATAGCTTTTTCCGAATCAAGCATGGCCTCATCCATGTTAACATCTATGATCTGCGCGCCGTTTTCTACCTGTTGACGGGCAACCACAAGGGCCTCTTCGTATTTCTCATCGCGGATAAGCCGGGCAAACTGCTTCGAACCGGATACATTGGTCCGTTCACCGATATTGATAAAATTACTGCCTTTGAAAACGATAAGTGGTTCCAGTCCGCTAAGGGACAATTCATGTTTTGCCTGCGGCACCTCTCTTGGTTTTGCATCCGATGCCGCTTCTGCAAAAAGCCGGATATGATCCGGTGTAGTGCCACAGCAACCGCCAATGATGTTGGCAAACCCGCTGGCAAGAAAATCACGGATAAATACCGACATCTTTTCGGGGGATTCATCATATTCCCCGAACCGGTTCGGAAGACCGGCATTAGGATAAACGCTTACATAAAAAGGCGCTTTCATGGAAAGTTCTTCCAGGAAAGGACGTAATTCCTTTGCTCCCAGCGAACAATTCAACCCGATGGAAAACAATTCAGAATGGGAAAGAGAGGTCAGGAAGGCATCCACCGTTTGTCCGCTCAGAGTCCTTCCGCTTGCATCCGTTATGGTCCCGGAGATCATAAGAGGTATGAGAATATTTCTTTTTTTCCGGATATCGAGGATCGCCATTACGGCAGCTTTGGCATTCAGGGTATCAAAAATTGTCTCAACCAGCAGGAGATCAACTCCTCCATCCAGTAAACCATTCACCTGTTCGGTATACACGTTATACAGGTCATCAAACGTGACGGCACGATAGGCAGGGTCGTTCACATCCGGGGACATAGATGCCGTTTTATTGGTCGGGCCAATGGCGCCGGCAACAAAACGGGGTTTGGCGGGGGTAAGCAGAGTATATTTTTCGGCAGCTTCTGCTGCCATTTGAGCAGCCGTTTTATTGATCTCGTAAACAAGGGATTCCATGTGGTAGTCAGACATGGAGATCCGGTTGCTGTTGAAAGTATTGGTTTCAATGATATCCGCTCCTGCCAAGAGGTACTGTTCATGGATTTCAATGATGATCTGGGGTTGCGTCAATGAGAGCAGATCATTGTTTCCTTTTAGAGAATAGGGGAAATCACGAAAACGGACACCACGGAATCCGGATTCGTCCAGCATATAACGCTGGATCATGGTTCCCATGGCGCCATCCAGGACCAGGATGCGACCGGCTATCTCGTTATAGATATTTTTTTTCATCTTTCCATATCCGGTTTCAATGCATAAACCAGCATGTAATCGGAAATCCTTTCATAGAAAATGTTATACTTTTCAACGCCTTCGGGCGTCTTCATCCGTGCCTTGCATTGGCCTTTTCCACCGCAAAGATAATCAAAGGATTCAATAAAAATGTCACGTTGAAATTCCACTTCCGGTTTTCCATACATCTTGTATAAGGCTTCTTTGGCCCCCCATGCGATAGTTAACTTTTCCAATCTGTCGGCTTCACCGATTTTTAGGTCTTCCTCCACGCTAAGAAATTTATCCTTGATCCGGTAGATCCTATCTTTGAGATGTTCGATATCAATTCCAACCGGACTGGTTTTACTGGTAATAACGGCAGAATAATCTCCTGAGTGAGAGATGGAAATGTATAGCCTGCTGTTTCTCAAACGTGGTTTCCCAAAAGAATCATATTCAAGAAAGGGATGATCGGGAGAAAGCATTTTTTTCAGCAGGATCCGGTAGCTGAGCCATTGTTTCTTCCTGACCTCGCTTTTGAAAGATACATATTGGTCCTCTTCGGTGGGATCCAGTTCTACCTGTTCCTTAAGGGCCTCTTTCGGCTCATCAATTTTCCATATTCCCAACCGGGTCTGAATGTCAATCTCTTTATTCAGAATCAATGGCATGCGTTCCTGTCCAATTTTAAAGGTGCAAAAATACATTAATAAACCGTGACGATTCCGGTTATTATGTAATTTTATCGGGTTAAAACCTGAGAAAATGAAAGAATTTTTCCGGACAAAAGGATCGGTGCTCTTCATCCTGGTGATCATCCTGACAGGCCTGGTTTCCTTCCGTTTTCTTTCAGACCCGGATATCGGAACCCACCTGAGAACCGGAAAATGGATCATCGAAAATCACAGGATTCCGGATAAAGATACTTTTACCTATACCTGTACGGATCATGATTATATCGATTCTTACTGGCTTTTTCAGGTACTGGTTTATTCTGTTTACAGGATTTCAGGATACAGCGGTCTGAGCATCTTTGTTTTTTTATTGTCGATGCTGTTGTTTTACCTTGTCATGCTAAGACTCCAAAGGGCAGGTGTACCTCTTTTCATCGCATCCTGTGTTCTTGTGATCGGGTTCTTATGCATTGAGTCCCGGATCACCCTTCGTCCGGAGATGTTCACATTTTTGTTCATGACAGGCATGTTACTGGTGTTGGACCGTTATTACCAGGAAAAGCGAAAGAACTTGTATTTCCTTCCTCTGATCATGCTATTCTGGTGCAATATGCACGGGCTTTTCATCCTTGGATTTTTACTGATCGGCGCTTATTTTATAAGCCTTTATCTCCGTGACAGGAAAGTCGATCCCTATTTTCTTCTTTGGATCGGCCTTTCCGTGTTGATCTGCTTTGTTAATCCCTATTCCTATAAATTGCTGGCATATCCGTTCCTGTTGAATACCCGGTTAAGTAATGATAATATCTTCCATCAGCATATCCGGGAATTAACCTCCTTCATCCGGTTAGATCATTTCATTTTTAATGATTATCTCTTCATCCTTTTATTTTCAATGGCATTTCTTTTTATCCTTCTTACATGGAAAAAGAGAAAAATTCATGAATTCATCCTTCTCATCGTGTTTTTTTACCTGGCCTGGGTCAGTATCCGCAATATCGGCTTGTTTTCAGTGGTATCCATACCTGTTTTGTGCATTTCGGCCAGGGATTTCCGGAAGTGGAGACAACCCTGGATTGCAAATAAGATAGGAAATGCGCGTATGAGAATGATTTCAACGATCCTCTTTGTCTTGTCAGTCATTTTTATAATAGGAACAGGTATGAGGATTTTTACCAATTCCTATTATCTTGCCAATAATTCATACAACAAAACAGGAATAGGGGTGGATGACCGCCATTTACCTGTGAAAGCTGTTGCATTTCTCAATACATACCATCTTAACGGAAGGATCATTAATTCACTAAGCCTTGGCGGCTGGCTTTCCTGGGGACTTCCGCAACCCGTCTTCATTGACGGCCGACTGGAAGTCGTTGGCGAATCGCTTTACAATGAAGTCAGAAACAGCTGGTCCGGAGGACTTGGCAATCTTATCCGGAAATACGAACCCTCACTGATCATTTATACCTATGACCAATATTATCCATGGACGATACAGTTATCCAGAATGCCCGGGTGGAGGCTGATTTACCTCGACGGATTTACGGCCATTTTTGCAAAAAATGATTATGCGGAAGAAATTCCTGTCCTGGATTTTTCCCGGATAACTCAACAATTCAATATTGGAACATATACGGATGAACAGGAAAAAGCTATTCTGAACCTTGAACCACTCTCCGGTTTTTCCGGTTGGGTGCAGGGCTTTTACAAACGGCCGGATTATCCCGTTTCAGATCTGTCAAACATGGCATCTTTCTGTCTTCAGATGAACAATAAACAAACGGCATTAAAGCTGTTTGTTGAACTCCTTCGCAGGACCAATGGAGGATCACGGTACGTATATTATGTCCTGGCTGATATCTATCGGTCACAGAACGAAAAGGAAAAAGCAGCGATCTGTTATAAGAGGATTCTTTCTTTTGATCCCGGAAACCGGATTGCAAGACTTGCTTTGGAAAGTATTACATCGGAACAGGTAACGTCAAAATCAACCAGAGTGGAAGATCACAGGGAAAATGATGCCATCCTTTCTTTCAATGAAGGCAATATGAAGTATCAGCAAGGAGACATCAACGGTGCCATTGCATCCTACAAAAAAGCAATTGAACTCAATCCTTCCTATTTCAAGGCTTACAATAATCTTGGGATCCTGAAAGCCACTGTGATGAAAAATTACAAAGATGCCCTGGAAGATTTCACTAAAGCCATCGAAATAAAACCTGATTATGACGATGCCTACCTGGGTCGGGGTACCTGCTGGTTTAAACTGAATGAAACGGAAAAAGCATGTCACGATTGGGAAAAAGCGCTGTCATTGGGAAACCGGCAGGTGGGGAAAATGATACGGCTATACTGCAAATAGGCTACTATTCATAATATAATGGAACACGTTTGGCAGTTTCGCCGGAAAGTAATATTTTTGTAACAAGAATTTTAAACAATGGAACAGACAAAAACAGATCACAGAATGAATTATAAAGTAGCCGACCTTTCCCTGGCAGAATGGGGGAGAAAAGAAATTGAGATTGCAGAAAAGGAAATGCCCGGACTGATGTTGATCCGGAAAAAATATGCACAGGAGAAACCCCTGAAAAATGCCCGTATCAGCGGTTCTCTTCACATGACCATCCAAACGGCCGTGTTGATCGAAACCCTTATAGAACTTGGGGCGGATGTTCGCTGGGCCAGTTGCAATATTTTCTCCACACAGGATCATGCTGCCGCTGCCCTGGCTGTAAAAGGAATCCCTGTGTTTGCATGGAAAGGAGAATCCCTGGAAGAATATTGGTGGTGTACGAACCAGGCATTGACATTCCCCGGGGGGAAAGGCCCAAACCTGGTTGTTGATGATGGAGGTGATGCCACTTTACTGATCCACAAGGGATATGCGATTGAAAATGATCCTTCCCTGCTGAAACGAGTTTCCTCAAACCCGGAAGAAAAAGCCATTCATGAACTTCTGAAGGCACTTTATGTAGAAGATAAAACCAAATGGCATAATATAGTTAAGGAGTGGAAAGGTGTTTCCGAAGAAACTACTACCGGTGTGCATCGCCTGTACCAGATGAAAGAACAGGGAACGCTCCTGGTTCCGGCGATCAATGTGAACGATTCAGTTACAAAATCGAAATTTGACAATTTATATGGGTGCCGCGAATCCCTGGCAGATGGTATCAAACGTGCCACGGATGTTATGATAGCAGGAAAAGTAGTTGTCATTCTCGGGTACGGTGATGTCGGTAAGGGCTGCGCGAAGTCGATGCGTGCTTACGGCGCCCGCGTGCTGGTGACGGAGATCGACCCGATCTGCGCCCTGCAGGCTGCCATGGAAGGTTTTGAAGTGACAACGATTGAGAATGCCCTTCCGGAAGGAAACATATGGGTGACAGCAACCGGTAATAAAGATGTGATCACGGCACAACATCTTTCCCTGATGAAAGATGAATCCATTGTTTGCAACATCGGCCATTTTGACAATGAGATACAGGTTGCCCAGATGGAAACATGGCCCGGTATTAAAAAAATTACGATCAAACCTCAGGTGGATCAGTACATTTTTCCGGATGGGAAAAAGATTTATCTGTTGGCAGAGGGCCGGCTGGTCAACCTGGGTTGTGCAACAGGCCACCCTTCTTTCGTAATGAGCAACTCTTTTTCAAATCAAACATTGGCACAATTAGATCTTTGGAAAAACAATTACGAGATTGATGTTTATCGTCTTTCCAAACAACTGGATGAAGAAGTTGCACGCCTGCACCTGGAACAATTGGGAGTCAGGTTGACAAAACTTACTGAAGAGCAATCAAGTTACACCGGGATTCCCATTGAAGGGCCTTACAAACCTGAGCATTACAGGTATTAAGGGATTTACGAATTACGAATTACGATTTACGAATAAATCATAAATCTAAATCTAAAATCCAAAATGTAAAATCGTAAATTGTGTAGTAACAGAATAATCTGTTAGTTATAAATGAGCAGGGTATTTCCGTCGAACGAAGTTTGGTATTGTTTCATCGGATAGGGAGAAGGGCCGGAATAAGGCAAGCCGTTGGTGAGGATAAATTTTGATTTACAGGAAGGGCAAACAGTTGTAATCCCCGAAGAATCAACTACGATCCTTGTGCTTGTTTGGTCCCAGTCGTAAGGACAAGCCCGTTCATATGCCATAAAACCATTAGTTGACGCCCTGAAAACAATGATTCCCCTGTATCCACCCGTAAGATATTCCCATCCGTTCACGGAATTCAAATGGATGTAATCGATGGAGTTTGGATAAATGGCAATGCTGACGGCAACAACAGGGATCTCATTTTGCTGTTTCTCTTTTTTGCATTGAGGGAGAAGGAAGGCAAACACAAATAATAATAAAAGAAAACCTGTCCGATGAAAACTTGGGCTCATTTTGATTTTTTTTATAAACGCAATAATAACAAGAATATTTTATTCCAGTGGAGAAGGAATCGTCTAACTAAGAAAAGTATCCTCTTTATTTTCGCAGTGATATTATTAGCAATGCCTTATGGACTCTCTTCCTGTTCCCAGGAAAAAGATGTCAACAAGCGCCGGATCGAGAAAGAAAAAGCGCGGAAGGACAAGGAAGCAAGAAAAAAATATGAACAAGCCATCATGCGTCATGAAAAAATCCAATCGGCCGCAACCCGTTCCATGATGAAGGAGACAAAAAAAGAATCGCCGAAGAATACACCCCTGAAACGTTCTTCCGGAAAAAAATGTAAATGACAGCAGGTTCTGCTGCTTTTAATTGAGCCTCTATTTAGAAGGAGTTTATATTTCAATTATCAGGTAGAAATCATTTGGAACTTATTTTAAAATATTATTATCTTTACCATCTTTTTAAGCCCGAAGTATAATTTAACATAAAATTAATGGTATGTTAAGACATTTACTGTTAGCTATTGCATTGGTTCTGACAACAAATTTGTTAGTCTTTTCACAGACCGGATCAGGCACCCTTAAGGGAAGAATTACAGATAAGAAAACAAACGAGCCCATTCCTTTTGCGAATATCGTTATTGAAATCGGTGGTGTTCAGGTAGGTGGATCCACGACAGATTTTGACGGTAATTTCATGATCAAACCGATCCCTCCGGGAAAAGTTGATTTGAAAGCCACCTACGTGGGATATACTCCTTTTACGATGAAAGGGATTGTAATCTTTGCCGACAAAATCCAATTCCAGAATGTTGAGTTGCAGACGCAGTCAATAAACCTGAAGGAAGTCGAAGTTGTGGAGTACAAGGTTCCGTTGATCTCGAAGGACCAGACGGTTTCCGGTGGAACGGTTTCATCCGAGGATATCGCCAAGATGGCAAACAAATCGGCAGAAGCAGTAGCCACGACAGTGGGTGGGGTTGGCACCGATGCCAATGGTTCCATTACCAGTATGCGTGGACAGCGTTCTACCGGTACGGTTTATTATATTGATGGTATTCGTGTCATCGGAAGTAATGCACTACCTCAATCTGCTATCGAGCAGGTGGAAGTCATCCTGGGTGGTACTCCGGCAAGTTACGGGGATGCAACCGGAGGGATTATCAGTGTTACTACGAAAGGACCTTCCAGGGAGAACAGTGCTGGCATCGATGTGCAGACCTCAAAGTTTCTCGACCGTTTTGGTTACAACAGGGTAGGATTGAATTTTACCGGCCCCTTGTTTTCTAAAAAAGATACCATTACAAAAACCAATACCCCGGTCATGGGCTACTTTGTTGCCGGCGAATTTGTTTACCAGAAAGATGGTTACCCCGGTGCCTTTGAATATTATAAGGCGAAGGATGATGTTATCAATTACCTTCGTTACAATCCCATCCGTTTATCCTCAAACGGACAAGCAGTTGAACTGAATGCAGATTACATTACAAAAAACGACCTGGAAAAGACAAAAACAACCCAGAATACTTCAGTCTATAATATCAATGCATCAGGCAAACTGGATTTCCGTCTTACTCCAACCATCAACATGTCATTCGGCGGAACCTTCCAGTACAATGATAACTATGGGTTCACCTTACCTACAAACGGGTCTTTCGAATATAGCAGATCCCTGCTTGATTATATGTATAATCAACACAATACAAGCAGCACCTGGAGGGTGAACGGGCGCTTTACCCAGCGTTTCCCGACAGCCAACGACAGTAAATCCTTTGTTAAGAACGTTTATTATTCAATCGGAGCCGACTTTTCCAGGAATAATGGCAAGTCTGAAGATGCACAACTCAAGGAAGACCTTTTTAAATATGGTTATATCGGCAGCTTTGCAACCCATTCACTGCGTGCCTATACCAGCGACCTTGAGAAGGACTCCATAACAGGAAAGATGGCCCATCTGCAGAATGGGGTACGTGATACGGGTGTAATTTTCACAGCCAATCATTATAATCCGGAATCAGTTGCCTGGGTGGAAGAATACTATAGCCTGCTTCCCAAAGTCAATGCAGATGGAACCGGAAATTACCTGAGCACTGATAATATCATTGGCAACAGGGGTCTTATCAATGGCAGCCAACCGGAAAATGTTTACAGTATGTGGGCAAATGTAGGAACCCGGTCAACTGGTTTTTATTACACTGAATCTGACCAGCTTAATGTCCAGGCTTCCTTTGCTGCCGACTTAGGGCATCATGAAATCCAGATTGGCATGCAATACCAGCAACGAAAAAGCAGCTCTTATTCAGTTGATGGAACCGATTTATGGCCTCTGATGCGCCTGGAAACCAATTCCCAGATTGCAGAATTGGATCTCTCCAATCCGCAACTTGTTTACAGGGATGGATCCTTTATGGATACCATCAATTATTACCGGAAATATTCTGCCACTTTGCAGAAAAATTTTGATATTAACCTGAGGAAAAAACTTGGATTACCTGTTGATGGAACCGACTTTATCGATATCTACTCCTATAATTATGATGCAGGTACCATCAACTATTATGATAAGAACCAAAAAATGCATACACTCAAATTGAGTGATAACCTGTTATCCATTGATATGTTCAGCCCTGACGAACTCTTCTCCGGAGGTTCACCACTCGTGAGCTATTCAGGATATGATTATACCGGTAAAAAGCTGACACATCAGCCAACCCTTGATGATTTCTTCAATAATAAAGATGCCAATGGCAATTTTACCCGTGAGATTGCTGCTTTTCAACCCATTTACGAGGCAGGGTACATCCAGGATAAATTTGCTTTTAAAGATTTGATCTTCAATGTGGGTTTACGTATTGACCGCTTTGATGCAAATCAGATGGTGTTGAAAGATCCTTACCTCTTCTTTCCGGCGAAAACCGTGGGCGAACTTGATCCGAATTTATGGGGAAAACCTCCGAGCAACATCGGCAACGATTTTGTGGTTTATGTGGATGATCCTTCAAACCCGTCAGCAATTACAGGTTACCGTAGCGGGAATCAATGGTACACCAAAGATGGCACGCCTGTTTCCGATCCCAAGATTGTTGACCCGAACGGCGTAAAACCGTATCTTGAGAACCCTTCCAATACAACCATGAGTACGGTTGCCTTCAAGGATTATCAACCCCAGGTCAATTATATGCCGCGAATCTCTTTTTCTTTCCCCATATCGGATGATGCCTTGTTCTATGCACATTATGACATCCTCACCCAACGGCCTGCTGACAATACTGTTCAGTTAGATCCGGTGGCTTATTATTTTATCGGGGTGACAGGTTCTTCAGGAACTATTAATAACCCGGCGTTGAAACCGGAAAAAACGATCGATTATGAGTTGGGTTTCCAGCAAAAAATAAACAACGCATCTTCTTTGAAATTGTCAATGTTCTATCGTGAAATGCGTGACCAGATCCAGCAATTCCGTCTCAGCGGCGCTTATCCGAAAACCTATTATTCCTATACCAATATTGACTTTGGTACCGTAAAAGGCCTTACTGTGGCATATGACCTGCGCAGAACCGGAAATGCAAGAATCCGTTTCAGCTATACCTTGCAGTTTGCTGACGGTACCGGATCGGATGCCAATGCCGCTTCAAC
>PLMO01000090.1:3120-12639 GCA_003142515.1 Bacteroidales bacterium | reverse complement strand
TAAATTGTTTTTGCAGCTAACGCTCGCCGGCAGCCGCAGTGCGGGATTTACTTGTTGTTTCTTTTCCTTTCCTTTCCTCAATCATTAGCAGGTTTGGTGAATGCCAGTCTCCGGAAACCGCCCGCATTGCTCGGCTGCCGGTTCGTTAGCAACTGTTTTATTCATTGCCAATTTTTTTATTTATATAGAGTATATTCAACTAATCAATTGTCCTTTATACACCGAACGGAATTTCCGCTCTCCTTACCACCACTTCTTCGGTCTACACTTCTGTAATCTTTAATCCTAAGCCAGTAGGAGACCTCGCCTATATTGTTCTCAGTAGAACTCCACCAGTAACCAATTATCTCAATGTAAACAAATCCAATGGCAGCACCATAGCCACCACCCAGAATGGGTTCAAAGCCCGCATTTATGGATGAATTTTCCCATAGTGTTGACCATTCGGCATCTGATGGTAAATGCCAACCAGTAGGGCAAAGCCTCATAGCAGTATTCCAATCGTATAGGTAGCCATATTTTGCTACGTTATTTTGGTTATTATCGTATGCCCAACAGCCTTTCTCTGCTTTGTACGCTAAGTTTTCAGAAAACCATGTTTGTTTTCCAATAATGACTGTTTTATAGATTTTTCCGTCACGAGGGTCTTTAAAAGTCCCTTGTTGTTGTGAAAAACTTGTTAATGAACAAATTGCTAGTACTAAAATTAAAATTTTACTTTTCATTTTATAATTAACTTTTTTGCCTACTTATTTACGGCTTTGGCAATCCGTTTTACATGGTCTGCATCGTCCTTAAAATAGTTGCTAACGAATGTGCATACTTATGTGTTGATGTTATTTTGACCTTGGTTTCATGTGAAAGTTTAGGTTATCCGACATGAAGTATGTGGGTAAACTAATGTTCCCTATTGAGGTTATCCGCATAAAATTAATGTGAAAAATCTAACGAAAATTTCCAGAAAAATCAATGCACCACTCTTGACCAAAAACATCATAACTATATATTGAGGTAACGAATATATGAAGAAATGTCTCACTTTTGACCGGAACTTGTAAATATTTATAAATCCAGGTTATCGAATGGACTTATTATATTTTTAAATCCTTTCTCAGTAACATGGGTGTAAATTTCCGTTGTACGGGAACTTTGGTGGCCTAAAAGCTCCTGTATGTATCTCAAATCCGTTCCCCTCTCCAACAAATGTGTGGCGAAACTGTGTCGTAAAGTGTGAACTGAGGCTTTTTTCTTTATCCCTGCCGCCTACTTCGCCTTCCTAAACACGGTCTGGATACTTCCTTCATTGTATTGACCTCCGTGCAGTCCCTCAAACAACCATCCGTTTTTTGCTTATCACCTGACCCGACAATGGACGGTAATTCTTTTGGAATGAAGGTACGGGAATAGAAAAGGCCCAGACAAACTGCATAAANNATCTTTATCTTTCCGGAATTACTTTATGCATTGGTTCTTGCCAACATCATGTCGCCGGAGATCTGGAAATGGCGGGATGATAAGTGGTTTGTGGGAATTGATAAGATGGGGCCGCTGAAAAAGATCCACCGGCTGAAGCAATACATCATGGATCATTACAGCTTCAACCTCGACCTGGAAACCTGGGGCCTTACCGACAAGCAAACGGAAATCAGCCGGTTTGAAACTTTTATCGATCCCGAAACCCTTCAACAATCCAATGCACTTTTTGGCTACGAGGGTGATAAATACTATTTCGATATCGATATCCGGAAACATTTTGGATTAGATAAATTCGATTCGGATATTATTCCTTACTGGAAAACGGAAACAGTAGAAGCGATGAATGCTTTCCGGTTCAAACCAGGGCATCCTTCAGCCGCCGGCGAATGCGTATCCCTTGCCTGCCTCTATGCTGCTGCTCTTTTTATCGTTGCAAAAATTCCCCTCGAAAAGATCTTCCTCCTCGGAACACCGCTGCACTCCCAGAATTTTATTCTCGTGGATGAAGGCGTCCTCACAAACAACCGCCGGATCATGACAAAAGCGATGTGGTTTAACGGAACCGAGCTTTCCGGTTTGGCAAGGCGGGCGCTGGAAAATGAACAGGTTACCATGGTGGCCCATTCCACAGGATACATCCATACCATATACCAGGAAGCCACCATCGCAGAAGAAGCCTACACGCTTTTAAGGCACAAGCTTTCTGCTTATCTTGAGATCCCTGTCAATTTTGAGATCTTTACCAATTTCCTGCGATCCGTATCACATTACCAGAAGCTGTTCCAGCTGAGCTTTCAATGCCTGCATCAAATAAAATATATCCGGCTCGAAAAAGCTTTCGCCTATGAACATGACAGCAAAAACAAGATCGGGGATAAAACAATTAACAAACTTTTCTGCGAAATCGATGAAGAAGATCTGTCGGTTAATATTGATAAAGAAAGAGCCGTGATCGCTGCAGATAATTTTATTTTCTCGCAGAAAACGAATCAGGATTTCTTTGCGCTTTTTCGTCAGGAATTTCCTGCACTGGCAGCAAACAGGGAATTCATGGAAGACCTGAGGAAATTCGTTCATACCATTCCCAAGCTGCCTTCCTCAAACAAACATTTTTCACCTTCTTCCCCTGTCACACTGTCTGTGAATCTTACCAGGGATGAGATCATCAACGTTTTATCAGGCCTTCGTAACCATTCCACTACGGTTGATCTTGCTTTCTATGCAGGTCGTCAAATGGATTCCTGCGACTGGAAGCCTTTTCTGAAAGCGGCATTTGAACGAAACCCTGTTTCGGTTGATTATTTCAGGGAAATGGAAATGGATCGGGTTTATTCGGTTCTGTCCTCCTGGCCGGATGAATCCATCTACGAAGGTAACGGCCTGGCAATGCCCGATGAAGTGGTGAACTACCAACGCGGTGAAGGGATCGAAAAAGCCATCACCTTTATCAATATTGCAAAATCACGTCATCTTGATATCATCCGGGAACAACAGGATAAAAAAATCATCCTGAAAATCGAACACCGGAAATATGAATTTCCAGTAACGAAGAACCTTGTGGTTCCTAATGGAATAGTATAAGATAGTAATCTCACAAACGGTTCACTTTTCACTTTTCAATCTTCACTAATCGTTTTTCACTTTTCACTTTTTGGTAAAAAAAAGCCTAAGTGAAGAGTGATTAGTGAAGAATGATCATTGAAAAACTAAAAGTGAAAAGTCATTTTTATTGACTCAAATCTTTTGCTCTCTGGTTAGAGATAAGCCTAAAGGAAAAGTGATGAGTCATGAGTGATCAATGAAAAGTGAAATACGAATAGTTTAAAAAGATTTAAGCGACCAAGTATCAAAAAAATCACTTTTCTGTATTACTTTTTCCTTTTAGCCTGATTAAAGGGAAAAAGAACATATGAATAAAGAATCGATACTAAAAGAAAAAGCCTTTTCCTTTGGCCTTATGGTGATGACGATTATCAGATCTCTTAAACAGAAAACGAAACAGAGCCAGTTGAGCAATCAATTATTAAGATCCGGTACCGCAGTCGGCGCCTTGATCAGCGAGGCAGAATTTGCTCAATCCAAAGCTGATTTTGTGAATAAAATGTATATCGCATTAAAAGAAGCTAATGAGTCTGATTATTGGCTTAACCTATTCTACCAAAGCGGCATCATTGATACCGATAGCTTTCAATCGGCAAACAAACTGGTGGCAGAAATAATTGCTATGCTTGTTGCAACAATCAGGACCGCAAAGCGAAATGGACTTTTGGAAAGATAAGACATCCAAAAACTTTTCACTTTTCACTTTTCAATCTTCACTAATCGTTTTTCACTTTTCACTTTTTGGTAAAAAAAAGCCTAAGTGAAGAGTGCATAGTGATAAATGATAAATGAAAAACGAAAAGTGAAAAGTTGTGATCCCGGTAAGACGACTGACTGGCTGTTATTGCACGATCATCTTCTGGCTGCTCATAAATCTTCCATCCGCATCGTAAACAGCCATAAGATACAGGCCGGCGGGAATTCCCTCGCGTGAAAAGTTGAATATGCCGGTATTGCTGGAGGTTTCGAAAATTTTATTGCCAAAATTATCATAAAGAATGAGCCTGGCAACCGTTCCAGGTTGGTGGCCACGGATCCTGATCTCAGCCTTTGTAAGTACAGGATTCGGTATAACAGTGATGAGCGAAGTCCCTATGAGCGCTGAACCATCCATTGCTATTGGAGTTCCCCAGGTTTCTCCTCCTTTCTGAAAATATACCAGCGAATCCACGGTGTAATAGGTATTATGATATTCGCCATTGCTGGTATAATATAGAGTCTCCCCGAGTCCTTGAGAATAATTGTGTTGCACGGATGCGTTCGGTCCTGACCCGGGAGAGCCGGTATAATTCTCTAACCAGCAGTTTTTATCATAGGAATATTTATATTTTAAATCGGTTACCACTTTTGTCCGGTGATGAATAAAATCAATATAGCTTGCAAAACCGTCGGCAAATACCTGATACGAGTATGGAGGCTTTCTCAGGAATTCCGAGGGAAGTCTTGTGAAAGAGGCCTGTGAAGAAAGCGCTGAGAAAACATAGGTTTCATAAATAATATTTTGTGAAGTCCACGTGCTTGTGTCATAAGTCCAGGTGAAAATGTTCCAAACGATTTTCACATCCGATTGGTACCGGTTAAATGCGTATGTAATCGTATCATTCGTGACCGAAACGGTCTTGCCAACGACTGTCTTTATTTCTTTGAAAGAATGGCTGGTATCAACTCCGGGAACACCATGATACCAATGCGTGTACGTGCGGTGAAAAACGTCTCCGACCTGAAAATCATAGACGTTTTGCCAGGTCAGGTCCTGGTTTCCCAACAGGGGATTGGTTTTTCCGTCGAGAGTGTAGAGTGTTGTGTCCGTCGGGACCGAATAGATAAATAGCATTGTGTTCAATCCGTAGTGCTGGCTTAGTTGTATCGATTTACCATTCAGAATATGAGGCAGATTATTGTTACTGTCGTCTTTCGCTTGCAGCGTGATGATCTTCACCGGGTCTGTCGTATTAAGCACCGTGGCAGTGATCAGGGATGTCACTTTTGCCTGTATGTAGTTATTGCCGGTCAACGCGCAGAATCTCCACACCTCATTCAGCCCTGCCTGGCTGTTGATTTTTATAGTATCATTGTTTTCATTGAAAAAGTAAAACCAGCCATTGCTCTTCTTATAGATCTTCCGGCCAAGGATGGATCCATTTGTTGTATCCCCGCAATCATACATGGATGCATTGAGAATGGCAGGATAGGAGAAGAAAACGGTATCGTTGTTCCCCGGCAGGAGAATGGAATCGCGCCGGAACGCCTGGTAACTGCCTGCGGCACTCTTATAGAATGTGGTTCCCGGCGTGCAGATGTTCTGGTAATCCTGTGCGGATGCATGGATCATGGTCATGCTGCACAAACCTAAAAGAAAAAACCTTCTCATAAGGTTTGGATTTATTATACAAATATAAGATATATTTTTCATCTATTCAAGGATAATATAATGATTATTTCGGGGAAACAGATCGAAAACCCGGCTGGTAAGAGAATACTCGAATAATTGATCAACGATTTTTGAAATCAGATCGAAAATCAGAATTCATTGATCAATATTTGATTGTTCATTTCCTATCTCTGAACGTGTAGAGGAAATCCTTTGCCGTGCATTTTGCACGCCGGCTTAAAAATTCATTCTTCTGAGAATGAAGGATCTTCAAAATAAATTGTCAGATTTTACTGAGGTTGCCCGCCAGTCCGGAATACGGGTTTCAGTAAGATTCTAGTTCCCGGTCGATCTCCATCCTCCATCCTCGATCCTCGATCTTCGATCCTCCATCTTCCATCCCACATCCCTCATCTCACATCACATATCCCTTTTTACTATCTTTGCCTCATGGCAACAAACGAAGACCTTTTCAAAAAGATCATCTCACATTCAAAAGAATACGGATTTGTATTTCCTTCCAGTGAGATTTACGACGGATTAAGCGCTGTTTACGATTATGGCCCTTTTGGTGTGGAACTGAAGAACAACATCAAGGCATATTGGTGGAAATCGATGGTTCAGTACCATGAGAATATCGTAGGGCTCGATTCGGCAATCTTCATGCACCCTGCCATCTGGAAAGCTTCCGGGCATGTGGATGCTTTCAACGACCCGATGATCGATAATAAGGATTCAAAAAAACGGTACCGTGCCGATGTCCTGGTGGAAGATCATATCCAGAAGATCGAAGATAAGATCCAAAAGGAAGTCGACAAAGCCCGGCAGCGGTTTGGAGAAACCTTCGATGAACAGATGTACCGGACCACCAACCCGAGGGTGATGGAGAACCTGGCAAAGATCGTGGCCATTAAAATACGGTTTTATTCTTCACTGGAAAAGAACGACCTTGCCGATGTCAAGGCATTGATCGAGGAACTTGGGATCGTGTGTCCCATCTCAGGAACAAAAAACTGGACAGAAGTCCGCCAGTTCAACCTGATGTTCTCAACCCAGATGGGTTCTGTTAATGAAGATACCAATGAGATCTTCCTTCGTCCGGAAACGGCCCAGGGGATCTTTGTGAATTTCCTGAATGTGCAGAAATCGGCACGGATGAAGATCCCTTTCGGGATCGCCCAAATCGGTAAAGCCTTTCGCAACGAAATCGTCGCACGGCAATTCCTCTTCCGTATGCGCGAGTTCGAACAGATGGAGATGCAGTATTTCGTCAAGCCGGGTGAAGAACTGGAATGGTTTGCTTATTGGAAGAAAGAACGGATGAAATGGCATACCTCACTGGGAATTCCTTCAGAAAAATTCCGGTTTCACGACCATGAAAAGCTGTCGCATTATGCGAATGCTGCCACCGATATCGAATTTGAATTCCCCATTGGTTTCAAAGAACTGGAAGGGATCCATTCACGCACGGATTTCGATCTTTCCGCCCATGAAAAATTTTCAGGAAGGAAGCTACAGTATTTTGACCAGGAAAAGAATGAAGGATATGTTCCCTATGTAGTGGAAACCTCCATCGGCCTCGACCGCACATTCCTTGCTGTAATGAGTCATGCCTACCGGGAAGAAAAGCTGGAAGATGGCAGCGAACGTGTCGTCCTGGGCCTTCCAGCGATCCTCGCACCGGTAAAAGTAGCGATCCTTCCCTTGATAAAGAAAAACGGTTTGCCTGAAAAAGCCAGAGAGATCATGGATGTCCTGAAATACCGTTTCCGTTGTTTTTACGAGGAGAAAGACACGATCGGGCGCCGGTACCGCAGGATGGATGCCATCGGAACCCCGTATTGCATCACCATCGATCACCAGACCTTACAGGACAATACCATCACCCTCCGCGACCGTGATACCATGTTGCAGGACCGGATAATGGTAAATGAAATTCCTGTTATTATGGATGCAAAACTATCTCTATAAATATCATTACATACTTCAGGGGGTGACTAAAAAGTATTTTTTTACCGCAGAGGCGCAAAGGCGCAGAGAAATAATTTATTGAAATTGAATTCTTTGCGTCTCCGCGTCTCTGCGGTTCTAAAGAAAATCTTTACTTTTTAGTCAAATCCATGGGGGGTGAGGTAACATTCTACAACCGTCCCGCCACAGCATCCCAATCCACCAGGTTCCAGAAATCTGCTATGTAACCCGGGCGGAGGTTCTGTTTATCTAAGTAATAGGCATGTTCCCAGACATCACAGGTCAATAGCGGATGATCCCCTGTTTTCAGCGGGTTACCGGCATTACTCTCCTGGGTGATCGCTAACGAACCATCGGATTTCTTCACCAGCCAGGCCCAACCCGAACCGAAAAGCGTTGCAGCAGCAGTGGAAAATTTTTCCCTGAACTCAGCAAATGAACCGAAATTCTTTACTACTGCATCGGCCAGTTTCCCGGCAGGGTCACCACCGCCCTTTGGCTTCATGCAGTTCCAGTAAAACGTATGGTTCCATACCTGGGCGCCGTTGTTAAAGATCCCACCACCGGCTTTCCGGATGATGTCTTCCAGGGAAGAATTTTCATATTCCGTCCCTGCGATCAGCTTGTTGAGATTGGTTACATAAGCCTGGTGATGCTTCCCATAATGGAACTCAACCGTCCGTTGCGAAATATAAGGCTCCAATGCATTCAATGCATAAGGTAGCTTTGGCAATTCATGTATCATATTCTGTCGTTTTTAAATTTATTATCGAAGGTACAATGTTATACAAAAAAAGTCAACACATAAATTAATTTACGATTCCAGATTTTAGATTTACGGTTGAATTTTCGATTGACGAAGTATAATTTTTCCTTTGTGTTACTTTGTGTTGTCCTTGGTGCGCCTTTGTGGTTAAAGTTTACCGGTTTTTAATTCCGAAACCGCTTTCAGAAAAGTCTCGTCAATGCTGTTCAGTAAGGGATAAAACCCGGGGTTGTCCAGAATATTCCGGCCGATATACGCCTTGATCAACACTTTTATCCGGGCATCAGAAGCATTCAGGTCTTTGCCTTCCCTCTTGATCCCGCTTTTTAAGGTAGTGTTAATAAAATCGGAATACATCAAACGGGTGATTTCGAATTTCCGGTTGAACTCATCAAACGACCGGTAATTCAGGATCCGGCGGTTTTTATCGGTATAGTCGAAGGCATACTGGTAAATAAGACCTTTATTTGCCAGGAGGTTGAAATATTTATATAAAGTATCTTTTCCGACCGGTATATAAATATCCGGCATGATACCGCCTCCGCCGTAAACGGTTTTNNTAATCGTTATAATAATCTTCTGATCCGTTTTTATAGGATTTCTGAATGCAACGTCCGGTAGGGGTATAATATCGGGCAACAGTAACACGGACTGCCGAACCGTCTTTAAAATCAAGTTCTTCCTGGACGAGACCTTTTCCAAACGATCTCCTCCCAATGATGGTTCCGCGGTCATTATCCTGGATAGCCCCGGCCACGATCTCACTGGCGGAAGCCGACCATTCATCGATCAGTACTACCAGTTCTCCCGACTCAAACAGGCCGCCTGCAGTTGCATACGCCGTTTCCCGCGCATGATGGATTCCCTGGGTATACACGATCAGCTTTCCGTCAGGCAGGAATTCGTCTGCCACATCGATGGCGGCCTGCAGGCGTCCTCCTCCATTTCCCCTAAGGTCCAGGATCAGCTTTTTCATCCCTTTTGAATTCAGGTCCTTAAGGGCTTTGGTCATTTCATCATGGGTTGTTGCCGAGAAATTATTCAGGCGGAGGTAACCGATGGATGGTTCAACCATATAGGAAACATCAAGGCTATAGATCGGAATTACATCACGGGTGATGGTATAATCCAGAAGGCCTTTCACCCCTTTGCGGAAAATGGAAACATTGACTTTCGTCCCCTTTTTCCCTTTCAGTTTTCTCAGGACATCGTTATTTGTGATTTTAACACCTGCTACATTTTTTCCATCGATCTTCACGATCCGGTCGCCGGCTTTGATACCCAGTTTTTCCGATGGCCCGCCGGAAACGGGATTGATCACCGTGATGGAATC
>PLMO01000090.1:0-3115 GCA_003142515.1 Bacteroidales bacterium | reverse complement strand
TTGTCCTGCCTGTGCCGACTGAACAGGGAAACTCCATTTCCGACCTTGCTAAGTTCAAGCCCCAATAGGATTCCTGCAAGTATGATCCCTGCATAAATCAGGGGTAAATAAATTCTCAGCTTATTTTTATCCATTCTAATCAGAGTTCAGTTAATCCAACGTGAAATTTAACCCAAAAGTATTCAAAAATCAGGCATCATCAAATTATCAGGCTTTCGTATTGCACTTTCTGTGCTTACTAAAACAACTTAGCGTAAACACCTGGTTATCTTTTATTCCCGCAGATAATTGCAGATTAAAAGCAGATCCGCGTTGATATCTTAATAAATTCTTTGTGGTTCTCTGTGCCTTCTCAGTGGATCTCTGTGTAATAACTTTTCAGGGTCAGGGAATTACACTGAGGTGCACTGAGGTTTATCAGAGTAACACAGAGGGCTGCTTGATTAATCTGTTCATTTTTTTCTGCAAAATCAGAAATTTTTTATGTTTTTTAATAACTGTTTTTGCAAACTCTTCAGAATAAGATGTAGTAATAAAAAAGCTAATTTTGTCTTACAATAAAAGATAGCGTGAGCAAGATCCTATTTTTCATCCTTTTTCCTGGACTGGCTTTCATAATGGGGATTTCCGGTGTCTTTGGCCAGGAAGTCATAGCGACAGTACCTGGCAGACCTTTCGAAAACAGTCATTTTCTGAAAATTGATTCAGCAACCTTTCACTACAGGATTTATAATGAAGGGATCAAAAACCAGAAAGGCAAAGTATTGCTGGTTCATGGGTTCTGCGGATCGACTTTTTGCTGGCGCAACAACATAGATGCCTTGGTAAATGCAGGTTATCTGGTTGTAGCCATCGATCTGCCGGGGTTTGGCTATAGCGACAGGAATCTTCATGTCAACCAATCGCACAGTGGCCGTGCACACCTGATCTGGTCCTTGCTGGCGAAGATCGATCAGGATGATAAAAGGAAATGGAATATTGTGGGGCATTCCATGGGAGGAGGTGCGGTGGAAGCCATGGCCCTGATGAACCCCGACCGCGTTCAAACCGTTACCTTTGTGGATGGAATGGTTTTTATCCGGAACCAGAATATGGAAGGAGCATTCATCACCATGACAAAAATGAAAGGCACCAACCACATCATGGTCTCCCTTGCAAAGCAGGACATTATTTCCTATAACAGCATGGAAAGACTGATGAAACAGGTTTACGGCCGGCCACTGGATTCAGCCGAGATGAAAGGGTACATTGATCCACTGCGGATCAATGGCTCAGCTGCTTCTGTGATCAATATCTATGCAAATGCACATGAGATACGTCACCTGCATGCCGACGGATTACTGGATCTTCCCGTACTGGTTATCTGGGGGAAAAAAGACCGGACAATCTATCTCCGAAATGCGAAAAAACTGAAACGGAACGTCCCTACCATCGACCTCAAGATCATTCCCGATGCCCATCATTCTCCCATGGAAACCCATCCGCAACAGTTCAACGAACTACTCCTGAATTTTTTAAATGCCCACAATTCATGATAAAAGAAGATGCCAGCTTCACAAGCGCGCGTTTCCTAACATAAGTGTGCAATTGAAAAAGTTGTTGGCAAGGTCACCTGTCATTTTTCACTTTTAACGTTGATTCATAATTCTTCATTCTTAATGCGGCATCCCCAGGTTGATCCATTTCTGGAAAAGAGCGACATCGCAAGGTGAAAGCTGGCTACCTTTTGGCATGGGATAATATCCTGTTTCCTGCCGGATTGCTCCCATAAGCCGTCCGGTGTTGACAGCGGCTTTTACCTGGTCATAGGTTTCAAGACTGATCCCGTGGGCAGGGTTTGAACCTCCATGACACCCGGTACACCAGGATTGCACGATGGTGTTGATAGTGGAATCATAAGTAACATGCGAGGAATCACAACCGGCCGATTCGCATCGGTTGTTTAGTGCCCCTTGCCTGATCCAATAATAAACAAGACCTTCCTGGTTAACGGTCAGACGTGTATCGGGAGGCATACGACCTTCGGCGTTGCTAAACAAAACCGTATATAGCTTGCTTGAAACCGGGTCATACGGTGTCACGAGGTTATAAATACTCGTATAGTTATCAAGGGTCAATCCATGTTTGTTGCTTCCCGCGTCATGACAGCCTGACTTTGCACAACTGTTAATCACCAATGGCAAAACACTGTTCTGAAAATATATCGTGTCCTGTGAACATTTCAACCAGGGCGACTGCGAAGGAAAAGGTGGGGCAATAGAAAGATCTGCATTATGATTACAACTTGCCAGCAGAATGATTAAAAAGAACAGAACTGATACAAAGGATAAACGTTTCATGAAATGAATAATATCGGACTGCAATGTTAACGATTTTTCGGGAATCAATCCTTGCTGAGTGGCGTTTCATTTCATTGTTAAGCAGAGAAGTAGCGATTGCTGAGCTTCACTTGCGATGCCCTCATTGAGAAAAGTCTTACCTTTGCATATATAATGATCGTGCCTTTAACCTTTCGGATTACCGGCAATCATCATCCTTCTGAAAAAAAACCATGCAATCGAAAGAATTACTCGACCTGATCCATCACCGGCAAAGCCAAAGAACTTATACCGATCAACCCGTAGAAAAAGAAAAACTCCTGAACTGCATCGAGGCTGCACGCCTGGCCCCATCGGCCAATAACTCACAACCCTGGAAATTCATCATCATCAATGATCCCGTGTTAAAGAATGCCGTTGCTGAACTCACCACCACCGGGATGATCCCGATGAATCATTTTACAAAACAGGCGCCGGTGCATGTTGCCATCGTTCGCGAGAAAACCAATTTAACTACTGCTGTCGGACGAGTCCTGAAAGACAAGAATTATCCCCTGATCGATATCGGTATCACTACAGCCCATTTTTGCCTGCAGGCCACCGCCGAAGGCCTCAGCACCTGTATCATTGGCTGGTTCGATGAAAAGAAGATCAAAGAATTGCTGAAGATTCCCAAAGCACTGCGCCTGGAGTTGATCATCCTGGTGGGTTATCCGCCCACAAAAGAGATCCGGAAAAAAAAGCGAAAAGAAACCGCCGAGATCTTATCCTATAACAGATATTAAACAGCGAAATAG
>PLMO01000151.1 GCA_003142515.1 Bacteroidales bacterium | reverse complement strand
TAATTAATAATGCCGGAAAATGAGTAATGAATAATTCTACAATTATTGAATTCTGTAATTATTCACTACTCATAATTATACTACCCAAACCATGAAAATTCTAGTTCTCTGTACCGGTAACTCATGCCGCAGCCAGATGGCAGAAGGATTACTGAAGTCCTTCGATTCACGGCTGGAGGTTTTTTCTGCCGGAACAAATCCGGCGCCACACGCCAATGCCAATTCGGTAGCTGTTATGAAAGAGGTGGGAATCGATATCTCACAGAATAAACCCAAAAGTGTCGACCTTTTTCTGGCCGATTCGTTCGATTATGTGATCACCGTTTGTGACGATGCAAAAGAAAGCTGCCCTTATTTTTCGGGCAATGTCCGTCACAGGATGCATATCGGGTTTGAAGATCCGGCAATAGTAGTTGGGACAAAAGAAGAAATTCTCACGGTTTACAGGAAAATCCGCGACCAGATCGGGAAAGAATTTTTGAAATTCTACAAAACACTATGAACAACCTGTTTCAAAACTGCAAATTACAAATCGGTGGAATCTGCTACGTATTGCCCTCAGAGGTAATCCCACTGCTTCAGCAGGGAGCCGTTCTTGTTGATCTTCGCGAAGAGGTTGAAACAGATATCAAATCATTTGGGGTTGAACAGGTAATCTATCTGACCCACTATGAATTTGATGAAAAATGGGAAACCCTTCCGTTGGAAAAACCGCTGATCCTGGCCGACTCAGTAGGAATATGGAGCAAAAAAGCGGCAGCCACCCTTCAGTCCAAAGGATACGTTAATGTAGCCAGCCTGGCAGGAGGATTCAATGAATGGGATAAAGACGGATTCCCGGTAAAAGCCGGAAAATGCCAGCCACTCAACGGTCCTTGTCTTTGCATGATTAAACCACACGAAAAAAAATGAAAAATTAAAAAGGAAGAATGACCAATACTATTTTTAATTTTTCATTCTTCATTAAAACGTACTGCTTTTAAAATAATGAACACGCACTTTCTTACAGGTAACATAATCGGCGCCATCCCACAAGTCTCCACTGTATGGAGCTCGCGTGATTTGTGGAACACCATCAAAATCCGTTGGTCGATTGGCCGGATGGACTATAAAATAAAACCGGGGATTTACGCGGTTGGACAACCTGCAGAAATTTCCCCTGTTTTTGTGACAGCTAATTTCAAACTNNCTCGATACCAAAGGGATCAATGTCTGGTGTGCCGCCGGGAAAGGAACATTTTCGACAAAAGAACTGATCCGGCAGATCAATCTTGTCGGACTTGAAAAAATCGTAAACCACCATAAGGTGATTGTTCCCCAATTGGGAGCTGTCGGGGTTTCCGCACATGAGGTTAAAAAAAATATCGGTTTTTCTGTCATTTACGGACCGGTGAGAGCGGAAGATATTCATGATTTTATGGAAGCCGGCATGAAAGCGACAAAGGAAATGCGGACCGTGAAATTTTCAACCTGGGATCGGCTGAAATTGATCCCGGTTGAACTGGCAAACGGGAAAAAGTACCTGATTCTTGTACCCGCCATATTCCTTATTCTTTCGGGACTGAACCGGAAAGGATATTCTGTTGCCCTGGCCTATCACGATGGACTGAGATCGGTTTTCATCCTGTTTATCGCCTATGTTACCGGATGCGGAATTACCCCGGCTTTATTGCCCTGGATACCATTTCGCAGGTTCGCGCTCAAAGGGCTGCTCACCGGCTGGCTGGCTGCAATCATTCTGGCTTACTTCCATGTTCTCGGGAACTCATCCATTGAAATCATTTCCTGGTTCCTGATGATCGGGAGTTTATCTTCATTTCTTGCGATGACGTTTACAGGAACTTCAACATTCACTTCGCTTTCGGGGGTTCAGAAAGAGATGAAAACAGCCGTTCCCGCGCAGATCGGGATGGCAGGATTGGGCATCATTGCTTGGATCGTTTCAAAATTTATTGCCTTATGAACGGATTGGTATATCTTAAAAATGTTGTTACCCTTGAGCTGGATCAGGAGAAATGCAACGGCTGCCGGATGTGCACCATTGTTTGTCCTCATGCTGTTTTTGAAATTGAGAATAAAAAAGCAGTGATCGTAAATAAAGATTTTTGCATAGAATGTGGCGCATGTGAAAAAAATTGCCCCGAAAATGCCATTTCCGTGCGCTCAGGCGTAGGATGCGCTGCCGGCATCATCAACGGAATACTGAGAGGAACAGAACCAACCTGCGACTGTTCCGGTCCCGGTAGCAGCTGTTGTTAATTATACTCTGTGACTTAATCTGACAACCATGGTTCTTGAAAAAAGAAAATTAAAGACCCTCGACCGTTTTCTTACCCTGTGGATATTCCTCGCCATGTTCATTGGAGTCTTCGCCGGATATTTTTTTCCGGGGATAAAAGATTTTTGGGGACAATTTCAGGTAGGTACCACAAATATTCCCATTGCCGTCGGACTGATCCTGATGATGTATCCTCCATTGGCAAAGGTCAGGTATGAAGAACTGGGCGATGTTTTTAAAGACGTGAAGATCTTGTCCTTCTCCCTGATACAGAACTGGATCATTGGTCCATTACTGATGTTTCTGCTCGCTGTCATTTTTTTACGGAATTACCCGGAATATATGGCTGGGCTGATCCTGATCGGACTTGCACGTTGCATCGCCATGGTAATTGTATGGAACGACCTGGCAAAAGGCGACCGGGAATACTGTGCCGGACTGGTAGCCTTTAACTCCATCTTCCAGGTGCTTTTCTTCTCGTTCTATGCCTGGATTTTTCTTACGGTATTTCCTTCCTGGCTTGGGTTAAAGACGTTCAAAGTTGATATTACCATCGTACAGATCGCGAAAAGCGTATTCATCTACCTCGGCATCCCTTTTCTTGCCGGAATCATAAGCCGTTTCAGTCTGATCAGGATAAAAGGAAAAAACTGGTATGAACGGAAATTCATTCCCCGGATCAGCCCAATAACGCTGATTGCCTTGCTTTTTACTATTATCGTGATGTTTTCCCTAAAGGGTGAATTTATTGTAAAGATTCCATTGGATGTCATCAGGATTGCTATTCCGCTGGTGATCTATTTTGTGGTGATGTTCATTGTTTCTTTTTTTATCGGGAAAAAGATCAAGGCCGGGTATGAGAAAACAGCGACCCTTTCATTCACCGCGGCCAGTAACAATTTCGAACTCGCCATTGCGGTTGCTGTGGCGGTTTTCGGGCTGAATTCAGGGGAAGCGTTTGCAGCCGTGATCGGGCCGCTGGTGGAAGTCCCGGTGCTGATCAGCCTCGTGAGCCTGGCGTTTTGGTTTAAGAAGAAGTATTTTACTGAAGTTTGATTCCTGAATTATTTCCTCTGCCCTTTTTTCCTCTTCCTCCACCATGCCTTCAATTTCTTCCATAATGACGGGAGAAACGGTAAAATAACACCGGTCCATAACCATTGTTTATTATCATTGATAAACTTTCCAACCGATTTCCAAAACCTGCCTTTTACAAAAATAAATACTTCACCTTCATAAATAGGAAAGTCCTTGTACATTCCGCTATCAAGGATACTGACATACATTTTTAATTTATGCTTTCCAGCTTGCTTTGCAATTACCGACCAGTCCCATTCGGTATAAGTGCTGTCTGTCATTTCTACGATTTGTTCCGGATGGCCATTTAATAATTTGTAACTAATCAGTCTCTTT
>PLMO01000167.1 GCA_003142515.1 Bacteroidales bacterium | reverse complement strand
GTGCTGCTGATCTTATACCAGGATCGGTATAATCCATTACTTGTCTGGACAGGTTTGGCAGGATCCGACATGACATCAAGATCGGATTTCATGATGAAAGAACTAAGGGTGCTTTCATCAGGAAAAATGATCCTTGCAAGTATCCCGGTATAAGCCGGTGTATTAATATTCATTGTGAACATGTGAAAATTAAGGTTCTCGAACATATCAGACCAGGATGGCAAGCCTTTCTTTAATCCGAGAAGTCCCTTATAATAGCGTAGGGTATTTGTAAAGGGGGCCGCCTTCGCACTCTGGATCAGGGCTGGTACATACCAGATTTCCAGGGGGTTGTTATCAATCGCCAGTTTCACCAATTGTTCACACAGGGCTTGCCCTGACTGGGTCCCTGTCTTGTTGCTTGAATAAATGAATAGTGTCCCGCTGACCGCTGCAACATGGTAAGGTGTAATACAGGAAAAAGAACCAAAGAGATTCCATTGTGTGCAATGGGAAATCGACATTGAATAGATACCAAAGGCTGAAGGAGCATTCCCCATGATATAAACCTTGAGAATGGCATTATCTTTATCCAGGATATATTCATTGACAAATAACTTTTTCAATCCATATTCGAGGTACAGATCTGCACCGTTGCCGAGATAGTCATTCAGATCCTTGCCAGCAAAGCTATTGCCGGAAAGGATGTTGATTCCCGGAATATCCGTTTCTTTGATCTGATTAATATTCTGAGCTGATCCGCTCAGGGAGAAGATCATCAATGAAATGCAGAAATACTTTTTCATTTTTATACTTTTTAAGTTAAATTCAAGATGCCGGATAAATAGTTGATCCTAATTACTGCCTAGGCTGTTTTTTTAATGCAATAAATTTTCATGGTGGGTTTATTATGGTATGTAAAATTAATCCCTTTGTAACTATTTACCCTATACAAATATAGGCCATTAATTTCGGAAAGAGAATGCAAAGTATTCAGGTTATTTTAATGGTAGTATCGATTATCGATCACTGTACTGAAAAAGACTCAACTCATGAGAAAGACTTGAACTGTCCAGATATTTTTTTCTTCACTTTAACAAGGCTTAGTTACTCTTTAATTACTTCCCGATGCAGAATCTAACTCGTAATGTATATCAGAGAGTTACGGTCAGGAGGTACAAATGGGGTACAAATAAAATCATAAATAACCTTCAATCTTTTCGGCTTGCATTTTCGTCAAGACACGAAATAACAAAATTTCCGATAATATTTCACGATAAAAACAAAGAAGGGTAGGGGCCTTTGTTGGTCACGGATTAGCCCCTAATTAATTTTATTCCCATTCGGTTTTGAATAATCAATATCAATGCAAAGCTCATGAAAATGTGTGAATGATGTAATATATTTTAGCAATTGTGTAATACCAATTGAGTTCACTGAGCCTACTTTTATAAAGTTTTCTTATTAGAATGGATAGCTATTCTTCATNNTTTTTAAATATCTCATACCATGAATACCACTGTAGGATTATATGATACCCATGAAAAAGCAATCGAAGCGGTCGAAGAATTAAAACGTGCTGGATTTCCTGTTCAACAGGTGTCCCTTATCGGGAAGGCCGTGGTCATAGATGACCTCATGCATGTTAAAAATAACAGAAAGATTAAGAATGCACCGGCAATTATTGGTGCTATCCTTGGTCCCATTCTGGGAATACTCACAGGCGTAAAATTGTTTTCAATTCCCGGATTAGGTTTTCTTTATGGAATAGGAGCCGTCCTGGGTGCACTGGCCGGTTTTTCCCTTGGCATTGCTTGCGGGGGGGNNAACAGAGCAAAAGAAATCCTTGATAGTTATTCAAATAATTTAATCAAATAAGGAGAAAATTATGAAAACAAGAAGAATCACAAAAACAATAACAACATCACTTTGTTTTTTTGTATTTATGGTTTTAATAATAGCCTGTGATACCGGGAATGGAATGATGCATGGAAACAACTCGATGGGCATGAACAATTTGAATTGGACGCAAATTCTGATTGGCTTAGGAGTCGTGTGTTTGATCGGGTTCATTATATGGGTTGTAATTTCCAAGAGAAAATAGTGATAGTAAATTACGAAAAAAAATTGGTTTATTATTCTTGCTGGTGATTTGCAATATTTGGTTAACAACACAAAACGGTTACGATAATTCATCATATTATTTATTTAGAAGTTGTCTTATTAGATTAAACATTTTACGAAAATGAAAACAAAAAAAATGAAAAAGGTATTGATTGCTCTGGATTATGATCCGACCTCTCAAAAGGTAGCAGAAACAGGGTTTTCATTAGCAAAAACCATGGGTTCTGAGGTTATTTTGATGCATGTAATGTCAGACCCGGTGGATTATTCTTCCATGGAATATTCTCCAAGACTTGGATTTATTGGGTATAAGGATACAGGGAAATTGCAATTAGAGAGTATTGAAGGTCTGAAAAATGAATCTCAACAATTTCTTGATAAATTAAAACACCACCTTGGTGATAATTCAATTCAAACCCTGGTAAAAGACGGTGATTGTGCGGAATCTATTTTAAAGACTGCAAAAGACCTGCATATAGATATTATTGTCATGGGCTCTCATAGTAGGAGATGGTTGGAAAATATCGTTATGGGAAGTGTTACAGAAAAAGTTTTACATCATACTTCAATACCTCTTTTCATTGTTCCGACTAAAAAACACGATTAAGATGATGAACAGAATCAACAATAAGTTACCTGATGGCAAGATTAACTATCGGGAAGTATAAAGATTAAATAATAGTTTGTCAAATATTGAACTTAAATAATTTCTGATGAAAAGTGAAAACCATATTAGACAAATCTCAACTCCTTTTTTCGTAGAAGACCGGGATGTTCTTGGACAACCTAAAGGAATAAATGTCTTGCAAAGATTTAAGCATAAATTAAGAAATGCACCTGATCTGAAAGTCACATATGCCGGCCTTGGCAAAAGAACTATTGCTAAACTTATTGATTTAACGATTGTATTTATTCCTCTCTTGATCTTAGAAATGATTCTTTTTAAATTCAATTACACAAATAATGATTTCAATACTTACAGATTTTTCATTGTCATAATTACATGGATCTTTTACAATAGTGTATTTGAAACATCTGTTTATCAGGCGACCATTGGGAAAATGATATTAAAATTGAAAGTCATTGGCCTTTATGGAAAAAGAATAAGTGTCTTGAGGTCATTTTTCAGATGTATCACTACAATTATTTCAATCTTGCCAATAGGGCTTGGAATATGGTATATAACAACCGACCCCAAAAAACGAGCCTGGCATGATTTGATAGTAGGTACTTATGTTATAAAATCATGATGAAAGAAAATCCTTTAAAAGCATTGGAAAAGCTCGGTCAATCAATTTGGCTCGACTACATACGACGTGATCTGATCATAAGCGGTGAACTTCGACGTTTGATCGGAGAGGATGGACTAAAGGGAATGACCTCGAACCCTTCCATCTTTGAGAAAGCGATAGCAGAAAGCGAGATTTACGACAAAGACATTCATGACCTGGCCAAAAAGAAAAAAAATGCTAAAACAATTTATGAAACTCTCAGCCAGCGCGACGTGCAGAATGCTGCTGAGGAGTTCAGGTCTGTGTATGATAAGACTGACGGTAAAGATGGATATGTAAGCATTGAGGTCAACCCTCATCTGGCGCATGACACCAAGGGAACCATTGAGGAAGCCCGTCGTTTGTGGGCTTCACTGAAAAGACCCAATATATTAATAAAAGTTCCTGCAACGGCTGAAGGGTTGCCTGCTATCCGGCAACTTATCAGTGAAGGAATCAATGTCAATGTGACATTATTATTTGGGTTGCCTCGTTACCGGCAGGTCATAGAAGCCTATATTGCAGGTCTCGAAGCGCGCGCAGACCAAGGGAAGCCGTTGAAACATATTGCTTCAGTGGCCAGCTTCTTTTTAAGTCGTATAGATGCTTTGATCGATCCTAAAGAAGAGGAATTTGTTGCATTAGGAGGTGAGCAGGCACATTTTGCGACAAAAATACGCGGACAAGTCGCCATTTCAAGCGCTAAAGTTGCCTATCAAATTTATAAAGAAACAATTGAAAGTGAACAGTTCATTAAACTGGCCCGCAAAGGTGCTTCACCCCAAAGATTACTTTGGGCCAGTACTAGCCCTAAAAACCCTGATTATAGCGATATTAAATATGTAGAAGCCCTAATCGGAGCAGATACGATCAATACTATACCTCTCGAAACCCTTGAAGCATATCGTGACCACGGCGACCCTTCTTCCCGATTGGAAGTCGATTTAGAACAGGCTTCATGGGTGATGTCCGAATTGTCAGAAGTTGGTATAGATATAAAAAAANNGACAAATCAATTCCGGTCACAACATTGTTTTTAGATATTGGCGGCGTTTTACTCACCAATGCCTGGGGACATGTATCGCGCAGAAAAGCTGCTGATACTTTTAATTTGAACTATTGTGATATAGATGTTCGGCATCATCTCAATCAGGTAACTTATGAAGAGGGGAAGCTCACACTGGATGAATACCTTAACCGGGTGGTGTTTCATGAGAAGCGTGATTTCACGCCTGATCAATTCCGGGAATTTATGTTCACTCAGACTACTCCTTTTATGGACATGATTGAGTTAATACGACAGTTAAAAGAAAAGTACCGGTTAAAAATAGCCGTTATCAACAATGAAGGACGGGAGTTGAATGAATATAGGATAAAGAAATTTCAATTGAACCGGTTTGTGGACTTTTTCATATCCTCTTGCTTCATACATTTAAGAAAACCCGATGCCGATATTTTTCGGGTAGCACTGGATATTGCACAGGTGCCAGCTGAACAAATAGTATATATTGAAGATTTGCAGATGTTCGTCGATGTTGCCAGTGATTTAGGAATTCGGGGTATCCGGCATAAAAATTATCTGTCTACATCCGCAGAATTAGCCTCTATGGGACTTGAGATTTGATAATATAAGAGACCCATTCATGAATAAAGACAAGGATTGCATATTAACTATTAACGGTGGTTCGTCTTCTGTAAAGTTCGCGTTTTATAAGGCTGAAGAATTACAAGTACGTTTACTCCATGGAAAAATTGACAGAATAGGCCTGAAAGATTCAAAATTGACTTTTAATAATGAAAAGGGAGATCAGCAAGATGCCCTTGAGGTAGAAGTCTCTGATCATAAGTCCGCTGCAAATTTTCTGATAGATTGGCTTGAGAAGCAAGACGGATTTTCTTCTGTCAGGGCTGTGGGACACCGCGTGGTCCATGGTATGAATCATACCGGGCCCGAGCTTATCACCCCTGAATTGTTAGATGAACTCCATCGCATCACGCCTTACGATCCTGATCATCTGCCTGAAGAGATTGAATTAATTGAGGCTTTCCGTCAGCGCCATCCAAAATTATACCAGATAGCATGTTTTGATACAGCATTTCATTGCTCCATGCCCCGTGTGGCTAAATTGCTTTCAATTCCCCGCCGTTTCGACACCATGGGTATCCGTCGATATGGTTTCCACGGCCTGTCCTATGCTTTTTTAATTGAGGAACTTGCACGTATTGCAGGTACGAAAACTGCCCATGGTCGTGTGATACTGGCCCACCTCGGTAACGGAGCGAGCCTGGCTGCTGTCTTCGAAGGTAAAAGCATTGACACTACCATGGGCTTCACGCCTGCCGGAGGGCTGATGATGGGATCCCGGCCTGGTGATTTGGATCCGGGCGCTGCCTGGTATATGATGCGGTCAGAGAATTTAACACCAAAACAGTTCAATAACCTCATCAACCATGAATCCGGTTTGCTCGGTGTTTCTGAAACCAGTTCAGATATGCACGATCTGCTCGATAATCAGAAGAGCGATATCCGGGCTGCTGAAGCAGTCGAACTATTTTGTTACCAGGCAAGAAAATGGATTGGTGCGTTTGCCGCAGCACTCGGAGGATTGGATACATTAGTATTCAGCGGCGGAATTGGTGAGAATGCACCGGAAGTCCGCACCCGGATCTGTGAAGGACTAGGATTTCTCGGAATCGAGATTGAAGAAAAAAAAAACAAGGCTAACTCTCCGGTTATTTCAACAGATTCTGGACAAACAACTATCCGCGTCATTCATACCGACGAGGAATGGATGATAGCCAAAACGGTCAACCAAATGATAAATCATACTTAAAAACGAAAGGAGTACTATTATGTTAATCAAAGCAAAAACACTAAGAGGGTATAAATTGAATGGTCTCGACGGGGAAATTGGGAAGGTCAAAGAATTCTACTTCGATGATCAGCACTGGGCGGTTCGCTACCTCGTCGCTGACACAGGAAACTGGTTTATGGGCAAGCAAGTATTGATCTCTCCTTACGCACTGATCGACGTGAATAAAGAAGCGGAACTCATCAACATTGATCTGACTAAAAAGCAAATTGAGGACAGTCCCTCCTATGACAGTGACAAGCCTGTCTCGCGACAATTCGAGGAGGCCTACTACGGGTATTATGGATGGCCGGCATATTGGGGCGGCCCGAATATGTGGGGATCTTATCCCTACATTGTGCGTGACCGTGATAAATGGAAAGAATCCACACAGGTTGAGAAAGCATGGGATCCCCATCTGCGCAGTACTAATGCTGTGAGTGGCCATAACATACAAGCCAAAGATGGTGAGATTGGCCACGTCGAGGATTTTATCATCGATGACGAGACCTGGGCAATTCGTTACTTAATCATCGATACAAGCAACTGGTGGCAAGGGAAAAAAGTCTTGGTTTCACCTTTATGGATCGATCGCGTTAGTTGGAACGAGTTGAAAGTCTTCGTCAGTCTTTCCCGNNCATTACAATCGCCAGGGATATTGGTAAGATGACCAGGCCGGAAGAAAACACATCTTTCGATTCAATCACGTTTCCCTTCATCGCAATGATGAGGAATGGATAATAGCTAAACCGTCAGCCAAATTACAAATCTTACAATTGAAATAAAACAAGACCATGAANNACAAAAAAAATGTCTGAAAAGAAAAGAGCTAAGAAGACAGGAGAAGAAACAACAGTGGACATTGCCGACAAATCAATAAAGATTAAAGTAAAGGATAAGCCATTATCGAAAGAACTTTTACGAAAGATAAATGCTTACTGGCGTGCTGCTAATTATCTATCAGTCGGGCAGATTTATCTCTACGACAATCCGCTGCTAAAGGAACCGCTGAAAATGTCTCACGTGAAACCGCTGGTGGTTGGTCATTGGGGCACTACTCCGGGACAGAATTTCATCTATGTGCACCTGAACCGGGTCATCAAGAAATATGACTTGGATATGTTTTACATCGCCGGTCCCGGTCACGGTGGCCCTGCATTGGTGGGCAATACTTACCTTGAAGGCTCCTATAGTGAGATTTATCCGAACATCACTCAGGACGAAGCCGGGCTGAAAAAATTATTCACCCAATTCTCTTTCCCCGGAGGGATTTCCAGCCATGTTGCACCCACAACTCCGGGATCGATTCATGAAGGTGGCGAGTTGGGATATTCGCTCAGTCATGCCTTTGGTGCCGTTTTCGACAATCCTGATCTGATTGTGGCCTGTATCATTGGCGATGGCGAAGCGGAAACAGGCCCTCTGGCCACTTCATGGCAGTCCAACAAATTTCTCGACCCAATTACCGATGGAGTCGTGCTGCCGATCCTGCACCTTAATGGCTACAAGATCAACAACCCGACTGTGCTGGCTCGTATCGATCACGAGGAATTGGAGCAATTTATAAGTGGCTGCGGATGGACTCCCTTCTTCGTAGAAGGTGATGACCCGGAAAAGATGCACCAACTCATGGCAAATACTATGGAAAAGGTCATTGAGGAAATACTGCAAATCCAAAATAATGCACGAAAAAAGAACGACACCACACGACCGCGTTGGCCAATGATCGTCCTGAAGTCACCCAAGGGTTGGACGGGACCGAAAGTCGTCGACGGCCTGCAGATAGAGGGTACGTCACGGGCACACCAGGTACCGCTCCTCGTGGATATCGATCATCCCGATCATCTCAAACAGCTTGAAAGCTGGATGAAGAGTTATAAACCGGAAGAACTGTTCGATAAGAATGGCCGGCTCATGCCGGAATTGGCAGAGCTGGCGCCTGAGGGCGACCGGAGGATGGGCGCAAATCCCCACGCCAATGGTGGTATTTTGCTGCGCGACTTGAGAATGCCCGATTTTCATAAACATGCGTTAAAAGTACCTTCTCCGGGTGCTATTGAGGGTCAGGATACGCTCGTGCTTGGTAAATTCTTGCGCGACGTCACCAGGTTAAATCAGGATCAACATAATTTCCGGATATTCGGCCCCGATGAGACTCAATCGAATCTTCTTGGTGCAGTGTTTGAAGTTACTAATCGTCAGTGGGACGCCCGGGTAGTAGAAAAAATTGATGAATTCCTCTCACCTGCCGGGCAAGTTCTGGACTCTATGCTCAGCGAACACCAATGTGAAGGTTGGCTGGAAGGCTATTTGCTCACAGGAAGGCATGGGCTTTTCAATAGCTATGAGGCTTTCATTCGTATCATCGATTCTATGTTCAGCCAGCACGCCAAGTGGTTGAAAGTTACCAATGAATTGCCGTGGCGACGGAAAATAGCCTCCCTGAATTATCTGCTTGCCTCCCACGTATGGCAGCAGGATCACAACGGCTTTACACACCAGGATCCCGGTTTCCTCGACCATGTTATCAATAAGAAGGCCGGTATCGTGCGTGTTTACTTACCGCCCGATGCCAATTGCCTGCTGTCGGTCTTCGATCATTGCCTTCGCAGCCGGCATTATGTCAACGTGGTAGTTGCAGGAAAACATCCACTACCCCAATGGTTAACAATGGAAGAGGCAGTTGTGCATTGCACGGAGGGAATTGGCATCTGGCAATGGGCCAGCAATGACCAAGGGTTTGAACCGGACGTGGTAATGGCTTGTTGTGGAGATACCCCAACGCTGGAAATACTGGCAGCGGTTTCTATTTTGCGACAGCATCTGCCCGATTTAAAAATCCGGGTAATCAATGTCGTCGATTTGATGAAGCTGCAATCTGCAAGCGAGCACCCGCACGGACTTAACGAAACGGATTACGATTCGCTCTTTACAAAGGATAAGCACATCATCTTTGGTTTTCATGGATATCCATGGCTGGTTCATCGGTTAACTTATCGCAGGACTAACCGGAATCTGCACGTCCGTGGGTACAAGGAAGAGGGTACCATTACAACACCCTTTGACATGAGGGTGCAGAATGATCTGGACCGGTTTCACCTGGTAAAGGATGTAATTGACCGGCTACCAGAGTTGGGTAATAAAGGAGACTATCTGAAGCAGATGATGCAGGACAAGCTCATCGAACATAAAATGTATATTGATAAAAACGGCGAGGATTTGCCGGAAATACGCAACTGGAAATGGAATCAGACCAAAACATAGAAAAGGAAAGCTTTGAAAATAGAAAAGAAATGATGCGCATTGGCATAGCCGCGGACCATGGTGGATTTGAGTTGAAAGTGAAACTGACAGTGGCTCTTAAAGCTGCCGGTTATGAGATAGAAGATTTTGGTGCCCATGAGTTGGTTATTGGGGATGACTTCCCTGATTTTGTGGTGCCTATGGCCATGGCCGTGGCGAAAGGTGATGTCGCCCGGGGGCTGGCCATCTGTGGCAGTGGTGTAGGGGCTTGCATTGCGGCCAACAAAGTGCATGGCGTGCGGGCGGCATTAATCACGGATTCCTTCTCTGCACATCAAGGGGTAGAGGATGACAACATGAACGTGATGTGCTTAGGCGGCCAGGTCACCGGATATCAACTATCCTGGGATTTAGTCCAGACATTTTTAAAGACTCGTTTCAAAGAGGACGAGCGGTTCAGACGCCGTCTTGAAAAAGTAGCAGCTTTGGAAATGGATAGGGGAAAAGAATAACATCACCCATTGGGAAATAACAGAACACGATAAAATTCACAACCAAAGAATTCTCAAAGATGAATACACAAGATATTATAGACACGGCGAAGGCGTTGGTAGCTGGAGACAAGGGGCTGCTGGCGATGGATGAAAGCAATCCAACGTGCAACAAACGATTTGCTGCGTTGGGGATTCCTCAGAACGAGGAGGTCCGTCGTGCCTACCGGGAAATGATCGTGGACACCCCCGGTCTCGGTGAGTCCATTAGTGGCGCGATACTATACGATGAAACGATCCGTCAGCAGAAGAAAGATGGAACTCCCATTGTAAAAGCCATTATTGATGCGGGAATCATTCCCGGTATCAAAGTTGACATAGGTGCAAAGGGCATGGCAGGTCATCCCGGAGAGAAAATAACCGAAGGTCTAGACGGGTTACATGATCGTCTCATCGAATATTATCAAATGGGCGCCCGTTTTGCCAAGTGGCGCGCAGTAATTGCCATAGGCCATGGCATTCCCGGAAGGGGTTGCATTGAAGCCAACGCTCATGCACTGGCCCGCTATGCTTCGTTATGCCAGGAAGCCGGACTGGCACCCATCGTGGAGCCTGAAGTGCTCATGGACGGCAATCATACGCTACATCGGTGCTTTGAAGTTACAGAGGAAGTATTGCGAACGGTTTTTAATCAGCTTTATGCACAAGGTGTGATGCTCGAGGGAATGATCCTGAAGCCGAATATGGTGCTTCCGGGATTGAGCTGTTCTAAGCAAGAATCAGTTGACGAGGTGGCCGATGCCACGGTGAATTGCCTCAAGCAAGCTGTTCCCGCTGCTGTTCCTGGAATTGCTTTCCTATCAGGCGGACAATCCAGCGAACTGGCCTCGGCCCGTTTGAATGCCATGAATGTTCGATTCAAGTCACGGATGCCCTGGGCATTGGCATTTTCGTTTGCCCGTGCCATTCAGCAACCAGCTTTAGAAATTTGGCAAGGCAAGGAAATTAATGTGCCGAAAGCACAGCAGGCGCTTTATCATCGGGCAAAATGCAACCAGGCTGCGCGCCGTGGTGAATACAATACCGAGTTGGAGAAACAAATTCATGACATTACGCTTTACAAGCATCAGACATAGCAGAAGTAGAATCCTGCCTACCCAAATCCGAAGCATTATGAATAACAATGCATCGAAATATCCAAGGCTTCTGGCGTTTGAGAAAAAACTCGAATGGCCGATGCTTATTCTTAGTTTTCTGTGGCTCTGCATACTTATTGCAGAACTCGCCAATGTCACAAGCCCGTTGCTATCAGGTTTTGGAACAGGTATCTGGATCTTATTCATTTTCTATTTTGCCATACGCCTGGCGGCTGTTGCCAATCGAATAGCATTTCTCAAAAAGAATTGGCTCTTTATTTTAGCAATTCTTGTCTCTGCCCTTCGATTTTTCCCTTTCTTGCAGCCCTTCCCATTGGTGCGTGCACTGACCGCAACTTTCGGCATGCAGGTGATTTGGATTCTCGCTTCAGCCGACCAGGGAATGCGCTTCCTTCGTCGTGCCCTTGGACGTCGGGGTGCCGGTTATGCACTCGCATTAACCTTTGTGGTGTTATTCGTTGGTGCAGCGGGCATGCTCCATTTTGAGGGAAGCTCATATGATCCACAAAGTATTCACACTTATCTGAAAGCCCTTTGGTGGACAGCCATGCAGATGACGAACATTGGCTCCGGCTATTTAATAAAGACAACAGGTGGTCGCATTATCTGCCTTTGCATATCTGTATACGCAGCAGTGATGTTTGGTTATCTCACCGCCCTCTTGGCAACATTTTTCATTGATCGCGAGACGAAAGATCCAAAACCGGAAATTGCACATCAGAAATCGGTACAGGAAATCCAGGAAGAAATTATTCAATTACGCCACTTAATCGAAGACTTTGTAAACAATTTCTCCAATAAAAGCTGAGTAGCAAAGGAGACAAACCTTTAAAACGCTCTATGAAGATAACAAATGAACAACATAGAAACAAGATTCCGTGAACACATGGATCAAATACCTTTATATCCCATGCGGTTCGAACCGATCTATCAGTATCGGATTTGGGGTGGCCGGCGATTGGCCGACCTGCTTACAGCGCCGTTACCGGACAACGACCCAATCGGTGAAGCGTGGATACTTAGCGACCGTGATGATCATGCGAGCCTTATTGCCAATGGACAACTTAAAGGACAAACCATTAGCCAATTGATGGAGCATTGGCCAGTCCAGTTGATGGGAAAACTATCCAGACGTTTTAGTCGGTTCCCTTTGTTGCTGAAGTTTCTCGATGCGCGTGAATTGCTCTCGGTGCAGGTACATCCATCGGATCAGAAAACGGACTATATACCTGTTGGAGAACACGGTAAAACCGAAGCATGGGTTGTACTGGAGGCAGGACACGAAAGCCGCATTTATGCAGGTCTAAAGCCAGGTACCACTGCTGATAATTTACGTCAGGCAATTACGGATGGTGCAGTGGCAGACCACCTCGCATATTTCACGCCGAAGCCTGGCAACTCTGTTTTCCTCCCTGCCGGGACGGTTCACGCCCTGGGCGGCGACATCGTGGTGTTTGAGGTTCAGCAAAACAGCGACGTAACTTTTCGTCTTTACGACTGGAATCATGTTGATGCCAAAACAGGCAAGCCGCGGGCTCTT
This sequence comes from Bacteroidales bacterium, assembly GCA_003142515.1. Taxonomy (GTDB): domain Bacteria; phylum Bacteroidota; class Bacteroidia; order Bacteroidales; family FEN-979; genus FEN-979. The sequence continues at coordinate 5,688 of PLMO01000167.1, read as the reverse complement.
CAAATCGATCAGGCATTTGCCTGTATTGATTTTGCACAGGGTGCGATAGAACCCATTGTTCCGGTGATGGAGGCGACAATGCCGGTAGAGCGCGAGCGGATCTTTCAATGTGAACATTTCCACTTGTGGCGATTGCGGGGACAATCGCCGTTTATCGTTGGCGAAATTGATGTACCACGGATACTGGTATGCCTCGAAGGCAAAGGAGAGATTGAACATGACGACGTCGTTTATGCCATCAGGAAAGGCGATGTATTTCTTTTGCCGGCGGTGGTTGGGGTGCGTACTTTTTGGCCGTGCAGCGCTGTGAACTTGCTGGAAATTGCGATACCTTAATTAATTATAAATAATGTAATTATAATGAAACGACTCATAGTTTTTGATCTGGACGGCACACTCGCCGAAAGCAAATCGTCTCTTGATAAAGAAATGACGGCACTGCTGCATGACCTTCTCGGTATCATCAANNATGACGAATGTTTAGAGAATCTGTCCCTGCTGCCTACATGTGGAACCAAATTCTACAAATACGCTGCAGGGGATTGGGAAAAGATATATTCAGAAGATTTCACAGAGGATGAAAAAGAGAAAATCATCAGTTCTTTGAAGAAAGCGATCGGGGAAGCGGGGTTTAAGGTTGAGAAAATCTGGGGAGAAACGATTGAAGACCGGGGAAGCCAGATAACATTTTCCGCATTAGGTCAGCAGGCACCCTTAGAAGAAAAAAACAAATGGGACCCTGATTTCACCAAGCGCAAGAAGATCAAAACAATCCTTGACCCTTACATTTCCGGATTTTCTGTCCGGTTGGGGGGTGCAACATCCATTGATGTCACCAAACCTGGTATTGACAAAGCCTATGGGATTAGTAAACTCCGGGATACGCTTGGCATTGCAATTCAGGAGATGATTTTTATTGGTGATGCTTTGTTCCCCGGAGGGAACGACTATCCAGCCGAAGAAGCAGGTGTTGTATCTATACGGGTTAAAAATCCGACAGAATCAAAACGGGTGATTGAAGCGATCGTAGCTTGTTTGGACAGCGTTTACGAGACAAGTGTTAATTATGGAGGGAAATAGATGAGTGGATTTAAATTGAAGCGTCTGGGGATGATTATGGAACCGGAGCCGGGTAATCCCCAGGAAATCGAAGGTGTCCTGAATCCGGCTGCCGCTCGTGGTCCGGATGGTAAGCTTTACCTGTTTCCAAGGTTCGTGGCAAAAGGTAATTATTCACGCATCGGCATTGCCCGGGTCCTGTTTAATGAGGATGGCGACCCTTCAGGAGTTGACCGGCTTGGGATTGTACTGGAGCCGGAAGCCGATTATGAACTTCGGTCTGACGGCAGCGGCGGTTGCGAGGATCCGCGTATAACCTATGTCGAACCACTTCATCACTATGTTATGACTTATACGGCACTTTCACCCAATGGGCCGCGGATCGCCCTGGCTGTATCGGAGGATTTGTTTCACTGGAAACGCATTGGTCTTGCCATCTTTGAGCCTTATGAGGGCATTGATTTCGTCCATGTAGACAACAAGGATGCAAGCATCTTCCCAGTTGCTATCCCTAATCATGCTGGGAAAATGCAATTAGCCATGCTTCACCGACCCCTTTTTCAGGGCACCCGGCCAGAAGAAACAGTCCTCCAATCCAAGTTGCGGGTGGTGGACATCGATCGTGAAAGCATCTGGATTTCATATTGTCCAATGACATTTGAGGGCCTCGAACCATATCATATAAGCCTTTTTAATTCGCATCACAGGCTTGCCACCCCCGTATCGCCCTGGGAACGGCTTAAAATCGGTGGCGGTACTCCCCCAATCCTGACCCGGCACGGTTGGTTGATCATCTACCACGGAGTGAGTGAAATATCGGATACGAGAAATAATAAACATCATCTGTGTTACTCCGCCGGGGTTATGGTACTCTCAGAGGAACATCCGAGGGAGATACGCTATCGTTCTACTGAACCGGTATTGACACCGGAGCTGCCAAAAGAACTCCGGGGAATCGTCGACAACGTTGTGTTCCCCACAGGAATCGACCGTCGGGATGATATTGGCGCACCGGATCGCATCGATGTATATTATGGGATGGCCGACAAAAGGATTGGGGTGGCGCGTCTTGATGTCCCGGAGTTCTTACCACCGGGAGGAGTCGCTGACTCACCGGAAACTAAGGTGTAACAAAGCCAATCCAGAAATTCAAAATCGGGAATGAGACTTCTTTGAATGATAAACACACACACAAATACTAACATCTTGACTTACAGGTCAATTAAGCATAAGAACTGCAGATTATTCAAAAATATGTGAATAATGTAATTTTTAACCAAATTTATGTAACGTTCTCCAATGTCATGGTATCTACTTTTGTATTGTTGTGAAAATTTATTCACACTTAAAATCAAAAAATATGTTTTACAATAATTATTTTGGGGGAATGCACCTATTATGGTGGGTAGTTTGGCTAATTCTACTTTTTTGGATATTTGCCTTGCCTTATCGTGTCCCATTTCAGCGATATAAGAAAGAATCCCCTCTTGATATTTTGCAGAGGCGGTTTGCTTCAGGGGAAATCACCAACGAAGAATACCAGGAGAAGAAAAAAATCCTTGAAAATGATTCTGGAAAGAAAAACTAAATTTCTTAGGCCGGAAGGGATGGACAATGTAGTTTCTTTCAACCTCTTGATATTCTCACCAGGAGGTTGGAGGAAATAATTCTATCGACAACAAAAAATCATTATTGATTATAATGATTAGGCTGGTTTTGAAAAACGTCCTCCTACTATACTTTATTTATAAGATACACTTGCCATATCAATTGTAAAAACCATTATTTCATGAAAATAAAAAAATATGAAGCCGTTTAAAAAGCATGTATCAAAAGCACACCACAATATGTTTGTGGATTTTGTCATACCAATTTCAATACCCGGAATAACAGTTTGTTAAAAAATGACGACAATTCCAGAACCTGATACCGATCAGCCCAAGGCTCCCACGAAGGAATCGGGATCGAATCCCAATGAGACGGACGATTTGAAATCCCTGTCTATGCCGGAACTGGAGAAAAAATTGGGGTCCTCACCAGAAGGTCTCAGTCAGGCCGAAGCGGAGAAACGGCTGACCCAATATGGGCCAAACGAGATTGAAGAAAAGAAAACCAATCCGTTCCTGAAATTCTTCACCTATTTTTGGGGCCCGATACCCTGGATGATCGAAGTGGCTGTGATCCTTTCGGCTGTCGCCCGGCATTGGCCCGACTTCGGAATCATCCTCGTTTTGCTTCTTGCAAACGCGATTGTCGGGTTCTGGGAAGAACGGGAAGCAGGTAACGCCATCGAGGCGCTGAAAGCCGAATTGGCGATCAAGGCCCGGGTAAAACGGGACGGGAAGTGGGTCACCCCGGCGGCTCGTGAACTGGTGCCGGGCGATGTCATACGCCTGCGCCTGGGTGACATTGTGCCGGCGGATGCACGCCTTCTGGAAGGCGACTCCGTAGAAGTGGATCAATCCGCCCTGACAGGAGAGTCTTTACCTGTTACACGAAAACCCGGTGAGGCAGTATTCTCCGGCTCGATCATTCGCCGGGGTGAAATCGGTGCGATGGTTTATGGAACCGGTGCGAATACTTACTTCGGCAAGACGGCGCAACTGGTACAGGAAGCCCAGACTGTCAGCCATTTTCAAAAGGCGGTATTAAAGATCGGCAATTACCTGATCATTCTGGCTGTGGTTCTCGTAGCTGTGATTATTACCGTGGCGATCATTCGTGGCGATAAGATCCTCACAACACTGCAATTCGCATTAGTGCTTACCATAGCTGCGATCCCTGTAGCAATGCCTACGGTATTGTCAGTGACTATGGCGGTCGGTGCACGCCTGCTTGCCAGGAAAAAGGCAATTGTAAGCAAGCTTGTGGCCATTGAAGAATTGGCGGGCGTGGATGTGCTTTGTGCAGACAAGACAGGCACCCTGACCCAGAACAAGCTGACGCTGGGCGATCCCTTCTGTGTTGACAATAGCTCTGCCGATCAGGTGATCCTCGATGGGGCATTGGCGTCTCGCGCAGAAAACAATGACACCATTGACCTGGCTGTACTCGGTGGACTCAAAGACAAGGATTCTTTAAAGGATTATGAGGTGGTTCATTTCCAGCCATTCGACCCGGTGCATAAACGGACTGAGGCAACGGTCAAAGCCAAAGACGGAAAGACGTTTAAGGTGACGAAGGGCGCCCCACAAGTGATTCTGGCATTAGCCGCCAATGCCGGACAAGTAAAGCCAGCAGTCGAGAAAGCCGTCAACGAATTCGCAGCGCGTGGATTTCGTTCATTGGGCGTGGCACGGGCCGAAGGCGACGGGCCATGGCAGCTTGTTGGCGTATTGCCCTTGTTCGATCCGCCTCGTGAAGATGCCAAAACTACCATCGCAACAGCGCTGGCTATGGGCGTTAAGATCAAAATGGTGACTGGCGATGCACTCGCTATCGCCAAGGAAACTGCCCAAAAGTTAGACATGGGAACAAATATCCTCGATGCAGGCAACCTGGGCGATTCTAAAAAACAAGAGACGACAGCGGTGGCCGAGTCTATCGAAAATGCCGACGGTTTTGCCCAGGTATTCCCCGAACATAAATTCCACATCGTAGATGTTTTGCAGAAACGAGGCCACATTGTCGGTATGACGGGGGACGGAGTAAACGATGCCCCCGCTCTGAAAAAAGCCGACTGCGGCATCGCTGTTTCAGGTGCGACCGATGCGGCGCGTGCAGCAGCGGCCATTGTGCTGATGACCGCCGGCTTGTCGGTGATTATTGATGCGATCAAGGAGAGTCGCCGCATCTTCCAGCGGATGAACAGCTATGCGATTTACCGCATCGCTGAGACGTTGCGCGTGCTTTTCTTCATGACGCTGGCAATTTTGATTTTTAACTTCTATCCTGTGACCGCAGTGATGATCGTGATGCTGGCATTGCTCAACGACGGTGCCATTTTATCCATTGCATATGACAATGTTCATTACAAGGACAAGCCCGAGGCCTGGAATATGCGCATGGTGCTGGGGATTTCCACGGTGTTGGGCGTCATCGGAGTTGTTTCCGCATTTGGCCTGTTTTTTTTGGGTGAGCGCGTCTTTCATATCGACCGTGCACATATCCAGACTCTGATGTATCTAAAGCTATCCGTGGCGGGACATCTTACGATTTTTCTTACCCGTACGCGCGGCCCATTCTGGTCCATCCGCCCGGCAAAGATTTTATGGATAGCNNTATGGGCTGTTTATGACGCCCCTCGGCTGGGGTTGGGCCGGGTTCGTATGGGGTTATGCGCTGCTGTGGTTCTTATTAAATGACCGCGTGAAACTGATTGCATACAGAATTTTTGATCCGGTCAAAAAGGAGCCTAAAACTGATGCCAAGACTGAAGCCAAAACCGGGGAACAAACCAAAGCTAAGGTTGAACCAAAAACTGAAGCCAAAGCAGGGGATAAGTCCGAAGCTAAAGCGGATGCCAAGCCTGAAGCTAAGGTCGGGACACCACCCGATTTAACATCACAGATTGCTAAGCGGGCCTATGAAATCTATGAAGACCAGGGACGCAAGAGCGGTCAGGCAGTTCAGGACTGGAAGAAGGCGGAGCAGGAGATTCGGAAAGATGAACCCAAATCCGAACCTAAA
>PLMO01000131.1 GCA_003142515.1 Bacteroidales bacterium | reverse complement strand
TCAGAAAGTCCCAGCAACCCATGTAGGATGACTACCGGATTCCCTTGTCCCATGCGGCGAAAAAATAATTTCATAAATATTAAAAATGATCTGTTTTATTAACAATATTTTGTTGAAAAAAAAATTGTACTTTTGTCAAATGTACGTAAAAAATGTGCCTATTTGCAAAACGAAATCAGCGGGTCTTTTCCCAGCAGGTTCAATATTAATTTTTTAATTTAAAAATCGGATTGTCAATGTTTTATACCGAGAAAAATAGGATAGGTACACTGGGCACTGAATACCGGTTTTTAGTAACCACCAAAAAAAAATGGAAAAACTTCACAACGAAAAATCGGGTGTAACCCATACGGAGCTCAATGAAGAAGAAGAGCCTCCAAGTACAAAGTGTTTCACAAGTGAAGAACAGATATTAAGAGAATACATCCAAGACCGGCTCGATCGGGATAAAACTACCCTGAGTCCGCATTCCCTCGAATTTGTTAAGCAATATTTTCCGGAGGCCACTGAAAAAGACTGGACTAACTGGCGTTGGCAATTGAAGAATAGCGTGAAAACAATTGACCAGCTATCCCGTTTTATCAATCTTACCGATAATGAGATCCGGCCGGCAATTGAGATCAACAACACCCTCCCGATCCGGATTACACCATACTACCTGAGTTTGCTGGAAAAAGACAACCCCGAACAGGGTCTTCGAAGAAGCGTAGTTCCGGTGATCGACGAGTTCATTACCAGTCCGGGTGAAGCATCCGATCCGCTCTCGGAAGAGCACGACAGCCCGGTTCCAAACATCGTGCACCGGTATCCCGACAGGGTGCTGTTCCTTGCCACAGGATTCTGTTCTGCATATTGCCGCTATTGTACGCGTTCGCACATGGTAGCAAAAGACAAATGTCATATAGGGACCAAGGCGTGGGAACCCGCACTGCAATACATTCAGCATCACCCTGAGATCCGGGATGTGCTGGTCTCAGGAGGTGATCCTCTGACAATGCCAGACCTGCATATCGATTACCTGCTTTCACGGTTAAGAGCCATTGAACATGTCGAGATCATCCGTATCGGCACAAAAGTACCGGCTGTATTGCCACAACGGATCACCCGTTCACTGGTAAATATCCTCCGCAAATATCATCCCCTCTTTATCAGCATCCATTTCACCCATCCCGACGAACTCACTGTCGAGGTCAAGGAGGCATGTGAAAGGCTTGCCAATGCCGGAATTCCTTTGGGCAGCCAGACAGTCCTGCTGAAAGGGATAAACGATGATGTTGCCGTGATGAAGAAATTTATGCAAGGCTTACTGAAATTCAGGGTGCGGCCATATTACATTTACCAGTGCGATCCCATTCTCGGATCTGCTCATTTTCGCACTCCTGTTGAAAAAGGGCTTGAGATCATCCGCGGGTTGAGAGGCCATACCACCGGATATGCAGTTCCTCAATATGTGATCGATGCACCCGGCGGAGGAGGTAAGATCCCTTTATTGCCCGATTATAACCAGGGAAGGGACGGGGAATATCTTTTGCTGAAAAACTACGAAAACAAACTCTTCAGGTATCCTGATTTCAAAGAGTAATCTATGCGAATCGGTCTCACCTATGATCTTCGCTCAGATTATCTGAAAGAAGGGTTTTCAGAAGAAGAAACCGCCGAATTTGATAAAGAAAGTACCGTCGAAGCCATCGAACGGGAATTGCATTTCCTTGGCCATTCCACCGAAAGAATTGGGCACATCCGGAACCTTACCCAAAAACTTGTTGAAGGCAAACGCTGGGACATTGTATTCAATATCAGCGAAGGCCTATATGGAATCGGCCGTGAAGCGCAGGTTCCTGCAATACTCGACGCTTATTCCATTCCCTATACCTTTTCCGATCCGCTGGTTCTGGCTCTTACTCTCCACAAGGGAATGACCAAACATGTTATCCGCGACTGCGGAATTCCCACTCCCGATTTTGCTATTGTGGAATCAGCAAAGGATCTCGAAAAGGTCAACCTTCCTTATCCCCTGTTTGTAAAGCCGAATGCTGAAGGATCCGGGAAAGGGATCAACTATAATTCGAAGGTGATGAACCCCGAAGAACTCAAAGTAACCTGTACCGGAAAGTGGAAAAACGGGAAAATTCCCCTGCTTGTTGAAACCTATCTTCCCGGAAGGGAATTTACGGTTGGAATCCTGGGTACCGGAGAAGAAAGTTTTTCGGTTGGCGCCATGGAAGTCCTGTTCAGAAGTACTGCAAAGGAAAGCGTCTATTCGTACGATCTGAAAACAAATTACGAACAATTCATTGATTATGCGCTTCCTGAACCGGAGGTGATGAGTTCCTGCTGTGAAATGGCGCTGAACGCATGGAAAGTGTTGGGATGCCGCGACGCAGGCCGTATCGACGTCAGGATGGATGCTGCCGGAATTCCCAATTTCATCGAGGTCAACCCGCTTGCAGGATTGAACGATATTACTTCCGACCTGCCAATCCTTGCACAGATGAACGGCTACGATTATTCTTTCATAATAAAGACCATTATCGATTCGGCAAAAAAGAGAATATCTTCTAAAAGTAAAGATCACCGCTAAGACGCAAAAATAGTGACAAAGTCACTGAGTAATAAAGGATTTTTAAAAATTATTTCGCTATTTCGCGATTTTTTTTGCGACCTTAGCGTCTTCGCGACTTAGCGGTGAAAAAAACGTTTGAAATAAGGTCTTCCGGATCGATCATCATTTACTGTTAACACTATCAAGATGACCAAGACTGCATTAATCCTGTTTAACAGGATATCGGCCAACCCCAAAGAGGATGAACTGGATGTTCTCGACCAGGTGAAGATCGTGTCGGAGGCTTTGGTGAAACTGAAATATAAGGTCGTGGAATACCAGATCGACCTGAACCTCAGCAAGGCGATCAAAGAGATTCAGAAGATCCGGCCGGTTTTCATTTTCAACCTTGCCGAAACCCTTGATAACAAAGGAGAATTTGCATATATACCTGCCGCAATCCTGACACACCTGAACATTCCTTTCTCCGGAAATCCCCTCATCCCCTTATTTTTTGCCGCAAACAAAGTCCTGGCGAAAGAACAGCTGACGAACATCGGTATCAAAACACCGGCATGGGCTACCCTCGATCAACTTAAAAAACTCAAGAAAGACCGGAAATACATCCTGAAACCTACCTGGGAAGAAGGATCGCTTGGCCTGGATGAAGACAGTGTATTTGACGGTTCGGATAAAAATTTCATTAAGAAGCTCGCCACGAAAAATAAAAATTACTTTTTTGTCGAGGAATTTATCGAAGGAAGGGAATTTAATGTTTCGATCATGGGGAGCAAAGAAGGACCCGTGGTGCTTCCCATCGCCGAGATGACCTTCCTGAAATACCCGGAAGGGAAACCCAGGATCATGGGGTATACCGCAAAATGGAAAGAAGATTCATTCGAGTATTCCCATACGCTCCGGACCTTCAAATTACCGGCAAAGGACAATGAACTCAAGGCTGAAATCGAAAAGATCTGCAAGAAATGCTGGAACAGCTTTGGTTTTAAGGGATATGTGAGNNTAAACCTTAGTACATTTGTTCTCTCAGAAAACTAAAAGATGGAATCACTAAAACTAACGTTCAGAACAAATCCGACTCCTGAAGATATTGAGCATGTAAGGAACATTGTTGTTTCAACAGGATTCTTTTATGATTTCGAAGTCCCTGTAGCGGTTGAATTGGTTGCAGACGGCGTGGCTGAAGGAGCCAAAAGCGGCTATTACTTCATTTTTGTGGAAGTGGAAGGAAAAACCGTTGCCTACAGCTGTTACGGGCACATCGCCGGGACTGATGCAGGTTTTGATCTTTACTGGATCGCGACACACAATGATATGCGCGGATCGGGTATCGGGAAGATCCTGCTGGAAGAGACCCATAAAAAAGCAAAGGAAATGGGTGCCCGGTATATCATCGCCGAAACTTCATCCCTGGAAAAATATCTTCCGACACGTTTGTTCTATGAAAAGAACGGGTACACCAAAGATGCCTTTATCGCAGATTACTATCAACCGGGGGATGGAAAAGTCATCTATGTAAAAAGACTGTAGTCCTCTTTTGAATTCTCCAGTCCGTTCATCCGGATCACATCCAGCTCTTTTGCACTGAAAAGCCCTGACCTGTATAGCTTCAGGTATTGTTCGGAATTCCCGGCATCAAAGAGCATCACATCATCGGTATTCACGGTCACCTTCACGCCATGGTCAAAAAGGATCCGGATGGGATGTGTCTTGTAGGATTTTACCCTTTTTAATGAGATGTTGCTTTCAGGGCAAACATTAAGGGAGATCCCTTTTCGTGAAAGCCACTTCATGACGTCCGGAGATTCAGCAGCACCAATGCCATGCTGAACCTCATCCAGTTCAAGCAACTCGACTGCTTTTCTTACCGAATCCGCATTCCCAAATTCACCGGCATGCGCTTTGCATTTCATTCCCATTTGTTTGGCAAACCGGTAAAGTTCACGGAAATTCTCAAGCGGTTGGGCATCTTCAACATCATAAAGATCGATGGAGCGAAAATAACCCATCCCGATATAAGGTTCAAAGCAGGAAAGAAGGGTCCTGACCGGTAGTGATTTTGAGAAACCCAGTTCGGGACGAAAATCGATCCCGGGAGCAATGGTCTGGTGCGATGCGGTAAATGTGGAAACGACTTCCTCGGGACGGATATTGAACAATCTTCCCATAAATGCATCCATACTCATTTCAAGTACGGTCACACCATCTGATTTTGCCTGGATAAAAGCCGCATCCACGGCAACTTTAAAGGCGCCAGGCAGGTCAAAGAGCGGACGGTAAACCTTTTCCAGCCATTCATTAATTCCATGTACACCTTTGGTTCCGTTTCTGAATTTTTCCAGCTCCCTGCCGGAAAATTTCTCCATGCTCCGCAACCGGCCGCCCATCAGGGAATGATTGTGGAGATCGCTTTTAGGGATTTTCCGGAGAGACCGCAGATCACGGCTTTCAAGGGCTTCAGTAAAGTTGTTTTTCACGGTATTCTATGGGTTGGTCACTCCTTTAAGGAAATGTATTGACTTTTAACAATTACAAGCCGGATTGAGTTTCCTGGCAATCTTCCTCACTTTTCTCATAACCCGCATGAGGTTTCCCCCCCAGATCTTTCTGATATCACGGGTTGTATATCCCCGTTGCAGCAGCTCGCGCGTGATATTCTTCATCTGGCTGACATCAAAGCAGCCAGTTACTCCGCCACCTCCATCGAAATCGGTTCCGATGCCTACATGATCGATACCTGCAACCTTGACGATGTGGTCGATATGATCAACAACATCGGAAACGGTTGCCAGGTTGGAGTCCTGTTTCTTCACGTAAGCGCTCAGGATGCACATCTGGATCACGCCCCCGTTCTTTGCCAGGGCCCGCAGCATAGCATCATCCATATTCCGGGGATTATCGCACAGTGCGCGGGCACAGGAGTGAGAAGCAATGACCGGCGCCTTCGACAATGCGATCACATCATAAAAGGATTTATCGGAAATGTGCGATACATCCACCATCATGCCGGTCTTGTTCATGAATTTTACAACACTTTTTCCGAATTCGCTCAGGCCGTTGTATTCGGTTGAATCGGTAGATGAATCACAGATGTCGTTGTTGCGGGTATGGCAAAGCGTGATGTAACGAGCGCCTTTGGTGTAGAAAGTCTGGATTAAAGATAAATCATTGCCGATTGGATACCCGTTTTCCATGCCGATAAAGATCGCCCGTTTGCCCTGTTTTTTCAACTTATATGCATCGGAAGGTGAAACAGCCAGCCCTGCTTCGCCTGGAAACCGCGCAAGCACGGCATAAATCGAATCGAACAAGGCATCTGCCCGTTCTTTTGCCTTGAAGTTGCCTTCGGGCGTGCGCTTACCCTGTGAAACAAAGACCGCGAAAAACGAAGCATCCTCACCTCCTTCCCTCATGCGGGGAAAATCCACCTTTGAATGATCTTTCACCGGATCATGCCGCTTTGAAAGATCAAAGCCGGTTTCCATCAAGTGCATTGGAGTATCATTATGCGAATCAACAGTCAGGATCTTCTGATGGATCTTTTCTATTTTTTTATCCAGATCAGAAGGAGTGTTCTGTCCTGAAGAATTCATGCAAAAAAAAATAAATGGCATGATGAATATGGAAGCAAATGTTCTCATTTCTTATGAATTAGATGTTGTAGATTATCTGGCTGTTTATCCCCTGAGCTGCCGCAAATAAAGCTGGATCGTATTTTCCAACCCAAAATAAAGGGCATCGCAGACTAAGGCATGCCCGATGGAAACCTCCAGGAGACCCGGGATGTTCTTATAGAAATAATGCAGGTTCTCAAGATTCAGGTCGTGCCCTGCATTTAAACCAAGTCCAAGGTCACCGGCCAATAGTGCTGCTGTGATAAAAGGGTCAATCGCCTTTACGGGATCGGCCGGAAAGTTTTTTGCATACTCTTCGGTATAGAGTTCAATACGGTCGGTGGCGGTATCCGCAGCATGCCTGATCATCCTATTGTCGGCATCAATAAAAACAGAAGTACGGATGCCGTTCTTCCTGAATTCATTAATGATCTCTTTCAGAAAACTTTTATTTTTCAGTGTATCCCAGCCGGCATTTGAGGTAAGTACTCCAGGGGGATCAGGGACAAGAGTAACCTGGGCGGGTTTTGCAGCGATCACGAGGTTAATAAAATTTTTTGAGGGATAACCCTCGATATTGAATTCGGTGGAGAGTACTGGTTTCAGGTCGCGTACATCCTGGTAACGGATGTGGCGTTCATCAGGGCGGGGATGAACGGTAATCCCTTCCGCACCGAAGCGTTCACAATCCAGGGCAACTTTTACAACATCCGGCAGGTTCCCGCCTCGTGCATTCCGGAGAGTAGCAATTTTATTAATATTGACGCTCAGTTTCGTCATCGGAAAACATTTTTTACAAAACTACGATAATCCCAGATAATAGAAGGCAAAAATGGATTTCATAAAGGGAATATTCAACCTAAAACGCCATTATGAGATCGTATTTCTACAAAAACCTTTATCTTTGAAATACTGATCATTTTTAATTCTTCATTTTAAATTTTTAATTTTTTTTATGCGCTCAGTCATACAAAGAGTCTCTACTGCACAAGTACGGGTAGACGAGAAGATCACGGGTAAAATCGGGTTGGGACTACTTGTTTTGGTGGGCATCGAGGAAGAAGATAAGGCAGAAGACATTGAATGGCTATCCGGAAAGATTGTCAACCTGAGNNAAACCAGAGACGGCCATTCCATTATATGAAAAATTTCTCCGGCAAATAGAGAAAGATCTCGGGAAACCTGTTTCGGCAGGCATCTTTGGTGCCATGATGAAGGTCTCACTTCTCAATGATGGTCCTGTAACGATTGTTATTGATACAAAGAACAGGGAATGAAAGGGAATAATTGAGAAAAACAATATTAACTTATTTTTAACAGTTAACTTTTCAATCATTCATGAAAAAATTGTACTTTTGTACAGTTTAATCAATTAATCTAAATTTAAACCATAAATCAAAATGAAAAAAATCACTGTTTTAGTCTCCACATTCATACTTTTTGCATGTCTGACATTTGCACAGACACCGCAAACTCAGGACAAAGGAAAAGCTTCTCCTGCCAAATCAGAATCAACAATGAAGAAGGACGGAAAAGATTGTTCCAAGACCTGTACCCATAAGGAAAAAGCAGGTTGCTGCGCTAAAAAAGGTGCTGAGGATAAAGACACAAAAGCTCCTGAAAAGAAGTAACCAGGATATTTCCTGAATAGAATTGAAGAGGGGCGAGAAGCCCCTTTTTTATTTCTTTGCCGGGTTTTTGAACATAATCGGGATTCGCAGAAGGACCTTAACCGATTTCCCGTATCTCCGTCCCGGTTCCCATCGGGGCATACTTTTAATAACGCGAACCGCCTCTTCATCACATTCTTTACCAATTCCTTTAAGAATGGAAACATGTGAAATGGATCCATCCGATTCAACAATAAACAATATCATTACCTCTCCCTGGATGCCCATTTTCAATGATGCCGCCGGATATCTGACATTTGATCGCAGGAAAAACAGAAGTGCCTGTTCTCCTCCCGGGAACCTTGGATAAACATCAAGGGTTGTAAAAATCCCGGTTGCGTCGGACGAACCCATGCCATCCGGTGTCTGTCCATGGGAAGAACCGGTACTATCGGATTTAGCATCTGTTTCTTCTTCCATTTTTACTTCTCCCGGTTCTTTTTTCTTTTCAGGAATGACTGTATCCACCACTTCCGGCGCCATTTCGGCAGGAGGTGCCTGTGGCTTGGCAAGAGCCTTTGCCAGTGAACTCAGGTCATCTTCCGGGGAGGGGATGAATGTGTATTCCACCGAAAAGAGCTCATCCGAATTGATATCCAGATCGGGCCCGTGAAAATAGTAAACACCCAATGGTATCAGGGTCATCAAAAGCACCGACAGAACAGAAAGGATGAAGGAAATGAGAAGGAATCGCGGATATTTTTTGCGAAGAATAAAAGAGCCATAGTCTTTGTTCCTGCCGGAAAAAGCCAGGTCATTCAAATCAGGATACTTCTGTCTTTGTGTTTTCATTTGACGAAGCGGGCAGAAAAGGGATCAATCTCCCAGGTATTTTTTCAAGATCTCAATATTCCTTCGTTCTTTTTTTGTAGGCCTACCCAAACCACGCAGCCGGTAGCCGAATCCGGCGTCCTCACGCAATTGCAATTTCTTGTATTCTTCCTGCGGTGTCAGGTCTTCCATGAATTGATCCACCAGTTTGGCGCCCACCCGGTGTTCAACCGGGACCAGTACTTTGACTGACCGCTTCAATGAATCCAGGCTGATAGTGATCACCTCCCCTACCTTTACTTCCCTCGATGGTTTGACCGGCTGATCGCTGATCCTTACCTTTCCTGACCGGCAGGCGAGTGTGGCCTGATTTCGTGTCTTGAATACCCTGACAGCCCATAACCACTTATCTATTCGAACGCCCTCTTCCATAATTTATTTCTGCCTGAAGAAGATTTCGACCGGAACACCGTTAAAATTGAATTGTTCCCGCAATTTATTTTCGAGGAACCGTTTGTAGGGTTCCCGTATGTATTGCGGCAGATTGCAGAAAAAGGCAAATGCAGGATAGCGCCCGGGAAGTTGGGTCACGAATTTGATCCTGACAAATTTCCCTTTCCAAGCCGGGGGGGGTAAAGCGCCGATCAGGGGAAGGAAGAAGTTGTTTAGTTGTGAAGTGGTGATTTTGCGTGAACGGTTCCGGAATACCTCTACTGCCGATTCTACTGCTTTATAAACCCTTTGTTTTGTAAGGACGGAAGTAAAGATGATGGGAACATCCGTAAACGGGGCCAGTTTTGACCGGATATCTTCCTCAAACTGCTTATGGGTATTGGTTTGTTTTTCGATCAGGTCCCATTTGTTCACGAGGATGACGATTCCTTTGTGATTTTTTTCGATGAGGGAGAAGATGTTCAGATCCTGTGCTTCAAAACCTCTTTCCGCATCCACCATCAGGATGCATACATCACTGGATTCAATGGACCGGATGGCCCGCATGACAGAATAAAATTCGATATTCTCTGAAACCTTTGATTTTTTCCGTATCCCGGCAGTATCAATCAGCTGGAATTCAAGATCAAAGTATTTGTAATGTGAATGAGTGGAATCGCGGGTGGTTCCGGGTTCGGGCGTCACGATGGTCCGGTCGGATCCCAGGAGCAAGTTTACCAGCGATGATTTCCCGGCATTCGGGCGGCCCACGATGGCGATCTTCGGAAGAGTGGGTTCTTCAGCATTTTCCGATTGCTCTCCCGGGATATACTGCTCCGGCAGTTCTTTTACCACCTCGTCGAGTAATTCGCCGGTACCGCTGCCGTTCATGGCCGAGATGCCATACAGTTTTTCAAATCCCAGCCTGTGAAAATCATGGATGTCGTCGAGCAGTTTGTAATTGTCAGCTTTATTGGCCACAACAAAAACCGGCTTTTTCGCTCTCCTGAGCATCACACACAGATCTTCATCCATTCCGGTTATTCCTTCCTTTATATCGACCATAAAAAGGATCACATCCGCTTCTTCGATGGCCAGCATGACCTGTTTCTTGATTTCGCCTTCGAACACATCATCGGAATTATCGACATACCCGCCGGTATCAATCACGGAAAACTCAACGCCATTCCAATCCGATTTTCCATAATGGCGGTCGCGTGTGACCCCGCTTGTGGGATCCACGATCGCATCACGGCCACCTGCGAGGCGGTTGAAAAAGGTTGATTTCCCCACATTCGGACGACCAACAATTGCAACGATATTGCTCATAAATGCTCTTTCAATTATTGGTTATCATCCAGGGTATATCCAAATCTTTTCAATTCCTTTATGTCATCGCGCCAGTCTTTCCTTACCTTCACATTCAATTCAAGAAATATGTGTTTTTCAAGGAATGCCTCGATATCTTTCCGCGCTTCTGTACCCAGTTTCTTGATGGCCTTTCCCTGGTGGCCAAGGATGATGGCTTTCTGTGATTCCCTTGCCACAAAAAGGTAAACGGAGATACGGGTCAGTTTTTCTTCTTCTTTGAAAGAATCCACGACGACTTCCACGCTATAGGGGATTTCCTGTGAAAAGTTCAGAAGGATCTTCTCGCGAATGATCTCCGAGATAAAAAACCGCTGGGAACGGTCGGTAAGTTCTTCCTTCGGGAAGTATTCCGGGGATTCCGGCAGATGTCTCAGTATGGTATCAAAAACGAGGGCGGTATGAAAACAGTGAAGCGCCGAGATGGCAATGATATCGGCATGGTCGAGGCGGACTTTCCAGTCTTCGATGGCGGCTTCCACTTTTTCCTGGTTGGCCAGGTCGATTTTATTGATGATAACAATTACGGGTTTCCCTTTATCCCTGAGTTGTTGAAGGACTTCCTCATGGTCAAACTTCTCCCCAATCTCCGTAACAAGCAGGATGACATCTGCATCAGCGATGGAGGAATAGATGGCCGACAGCATTGCCTTGTGAAGGAGGTAATGCGGTTTCAGGATCCCGGGGGTATCGGAATATACTACCTGGAAATCCTCTCCGCTGAATATGCCCATGATCCTGTGACGTGTGGTTTGAGCTTTGTGGGTGATAATCGAAAGCTTTTCGCCCACCAGGACATTCATCAGGGTGGATTTCCCGACATTCGGACTGCCGATAATGGAAACAAATCCTGCGCGATGGTTCATCTTGAATGAAAAAAAGGCTACCTAAAATAGCCTTTGGTTTTGTAGCGGGGACAG
>PLMO01000079.1 GCA_003142515.1 Bacteroidales bacterium | reverse complement strand
AAGACCGTTCTTGAAAAAATTGCGCTTTTTCTTACCGATTCCTGGAAAGATCCGAATTCGCTTTTTATCCTTAAAGGATATGCAGGAACAGGAAAGACAACCATTGTAAGTTCACTGGTCAATGTCCTTCCGAAACTCCAGCGAAAGTATTCCCTGATGGCTCCCACCGGCAGGGCTGCCAAGGTACTCGCGGCCTATGCGCAAAGACCGGCCAATACCATCCACCGGAAGATTTACTTTGCCCGGACCACCAAGGATGGAGTGATTGCACTGAAACTTCAGCAGAACCTTCATAAACAAACCTTATTTGTTGTCGATGAAGCCTCGATGATCCAGCATTCTTCCCTGTCGGAAACCAGCCTCTTTGCATCACGGAACCTCCTGGATGATCTGTTTGAGTATGTGTTCAGCGGTGAAGGCTGCAGGATGATGTTTATCGGTGATACCGCCCAGCTTCCGCCTGTAGGGCTGGAACATAGTCCCGCCCTTGATCTCGATTACCTGCGTAAAGCCTATCACCTGTTGATCGATACCTATGAACTGACAGAAGTGGTGAGGCAGGCAAAGCATTCAGGGATACTGCTGAATGCGACGGCCGTGAGGAACCAGATCATCCGGCAGGAATGGGGACTACCTCTTTTCTCGATCAGCAATGCTCACCGGGATGTAATAAGGATCAACGGTTTAGAACTGGAAGATGCACTCAATTCTGCCTATTCCGGGTCAGGGAAAGAAAATAATGTGGTGGTTTGCCGTTCCAATAAACGGGCAAATATTTTTAACAAAGAGATCCGGAAGAGGATCTTATTTCTCGAGGAGGAGATCAATACCGGCGACTATATGATGGTTGTGAAGAACAACTACTTCTGGTTGCCGGAAGATTCCGGCGCCGGTTTCATTGCGAATGGCGATATCATTGAATTGCTGCGCATCCGCAGGATCGAAGAAATGTATGGATTCCGGTTTGCCGATGTTACGATCCGATTCATTGATTATCCGGATGAAAAAGACCTGGATGTGAAGATCATGCTGGATACCCTTCAATCGGAGTCGCCTGCATTATCCCTTACCGACAACAACCGGCTGTTCCAGGAGGTGATGAAAGATTATGAGGAACTTTCTTCACGCCGCGGAAGAATTGAGAAAGTGAAAATCAATCCCTATTTCAATGCATTGCAGGTGAAATTTTCCTATGCCCTTACCTGCCATAAAACACAAGGCGGACAATGGGACACGGTTTTTATTGACCAGGGTTACCTGAATGAAAAGATGATGAACCTGGAGTACCTTCGTTGGCTTTATACGGCTTTGACAAGGGCCACAAAAAGACTATACCTGATTAACTTTAATGAAAAGTTCTTCTTTAGTTCATGATTCCAGGATTGGATCCTGGTTAACTTTGTGTATAACATCCTCAGATAGAAAAAAATATGAAAAAATCAAAGAGAATTGCGCTTGTAGCCCACGACAACCGGAAAAAAGACCTTGCAGAATGGGTAGAGTTCAATTACAGAACCCTCCTGGGACACCAGCTGATCTGCACGGGCACTACCGGGAGAATGGTTGAAGAAACCATCGGGAATATGTTTGAAAAAGGGGAAGTTTTTGTAAACCCTATCATTTGTCTGAAATCCGGGCCATTGGGAGGAGATCAGCAACTGGGTTCAATGATCTCCGAAGGGTTGATCGATATGCTGATCTTTTTCTGGGATCCTATGCAGCCGCAGCCACATGATGTGGATGTAAAAGCCTTGCTCCGGATCACGGTGGTCTACAATATTCCAACCGCCTGCAACCGGTCAACGGCCGATTTTATGATCTCATCCCATTTGCTGAGGGAGGAATACGAACCCCGGTTAGTGGATTATTCGTTATATATCCAGCGACAGATTACTTAAAATGCTAATTTTGCACGCATAGACGATAACGCTTATGTATGCTTTATTTAAAAAAGAGATCAAGGGCTTTTTAAATTCTCTGATTGGGTACATCGTTATCGTTGTTTTTCTCGTGGTGATCGGCCTTTTCCTATGGGTTGTACCCATGCAATTCAATGTGCTCGATTTTGGTTATGCCAGTATTGACGGGCTTTTTATTCTTGCACCTTTCGTTTTTCTTTTCCTTATCCCTGCCATCACCATGCGATCATTTGCAGATGAAAGGAAAAGCGGAACCCTTGAATTGCTTATGACCCAACCGTTGACCGACCTCCAGGTCATCATGGCAAAGTATTTTGCCGGTGTCGTCCTGGTGATCTTTTCCCTTGTCCCAACACTGATTTACGCTATCTCTGTTTATCGTCTTGGGCTTCCGGTTGGCAATCTCGACATGGGTGGAATGTGGGGGTCTTATATTGGCCTGCTCTTTCTCGGTTCCACATTCGTGGCCATTGGCATCTTTGCTTCATCAGTCAGCGACAACCAGATTGTTTCCTTCATCATCGCCGTTTTCTTTTGCGCTTTCTTCTACATCGGTTTTGAGTTGTTTTACACCTTTATCCTTTCGGGGAAGATCGGCCTTGCCATTCAATCGATCGGTATCAATGCACATTATTCTTCCATCAGCCGTGGCGTTATTGATACCCGCGACCTGGTCTATTTTATCAGTATTTCCGTTTTCTTCATCTTACTGACCAAGATATCCCTGGAAAGCAGAAAATGGTAGAGGAGTTCATAAAGTTCATAAAGTTTGTAAAGTTCATAAAGTGACGGGATTTTTAAAGGCGGATGTTAACTATCAATGACTGACAAAAAGAAAAATATCAAACGATCCAACATTATCCAACTCTTTCTCGGGATCGTCATGTTATTGCTGGTCAATATCATTGCCGGTTTTATTTTTACGCGTCTCGATTTGACTGCCGAGAAGCGCTATTCCCTTGCACCGGCGACCAAGAAAATGCTGAAAGGATTACGGGATGACGTGCTTTTCAAGGTTTACCTGGAAGGCGATCTCCCGCCAGGGTTTCGAAGGCTGGCCAATGAAACAAAGGAGATGCTGGATGAATTCAGGGCATACAGTAAACATGTTCAATATGAATTTGTAGATCCCTCAAGCAATCCAAATCCCAATGAACGCAATGACGGTTATAAACTACTTGTTGAACGCGGTTTACAGCCTACAGAGATCCGGGTAAATAAAAAGGGGCAGGCCTCACAGCTGATCATCTTTCCCGGGGCTATCGTGACTTACGGTAGCCATGACGTTCCGGTGCAGTTAGTCATGTCACAACTCGGGCAGGATGCTGATAAAGCGCTGAACAATTCAGTTCAATCGCTTGAATATAACCTTGCAAGTGCCATCCAGAAGCTGGTAGAACCGAACAAGCCCCAGATCGCCTTTATCCAGGGACAGGGGGAGTTGTCACAGCTCGAAACCCTGGATGCACAGAATGCCTTGTCGGAGTTCTACAATGTCGAACGGGTTACGATCAACCATAAGATCAGCAGCCTTGCAATACGGCTCAAAGGTGCCTCGAGTGATATGCTTGTCAATAAGTATAGGGCCATCATCATTGCGAAACCCACGAAACCCTTCGATGAAAAGGATAAGTTTCTGATCGATCAATTTATCATGCGGGGAGGAAAAGTCCTTTGGCTGATTGACCCGGTTTTTGCCAGCATGGACAGTCTTCAAAAGTACAATTCCACCATGGGATTGGTCAATAACATCAACCTGGAAGATATGCTGTTCAATTACGGGGTCAGGTTGAATACCAACCTGGTGATGGATAAGGTCGCCTTGCCCATTCCTGTAAAAACCGGGCAGATCGGTGACCAGCCGCAGTTTGAATTCTTCCCCTGGTACTATTTTCCTGTATTGACACCTACCATTCCTCATCCTATTGTCAATGGATTGAATGCCATTAAAACCGAATTTATCAGCAGTGTCGATACCGTAGAGGTGCCGGGAGTTAAAAAAACCATTCTCCTAACCACATCACCTTATTCCCGGACGGTGAATGCACCGGTGTATATCGATCTTGAAGTATTGAAAAAACCTGCGGAAACCAGTCAATTTAACAAAGGTCCCCAACCTGTTGCAGTGCTGCTGGAAGGAAAATTTGTTTCCGCTTTTATGTTTCGTATACCACCGGAACTTGCCGGGAACAAAGACCTTCAGTTTTTACCCAAAAGCCATAAGCCCACGAAAATGATCGTGGTGGGCGACGGAGATATCATTAAGAACCAGTTTCAATTCACACAGGGATATCCCTTGCCTCTCGGATATGACCAGTATACCAGGCAAACTTTTGGCAACAGGGATTTTCTCCTCAACGCCATGAATTATCTTTGCGATGATTCCGGTCTTATCACGGTCCGGTCGAGGGAACTTACACTCCGGATGCTCGACACTACCAAAGTCGAAAGCCAGCGGCTATTCTGGCAGATCCTCAATGTTCTGCTCCCACTGATCCTGATCCTGATCTTCAGTTTCATAAAATTGAGGATCCGTACAAGAAAATATTCACGGCCAACCATTTCATCAACATCAAACCAGTAATTACCGGTATGAAGAAAAATAGGAAATTTATCATTGCTGTCATCGTTTTGGGTGTCATAGCAATCGCGCTTATCCTGACCAATTCCAAATCAACCTTTAAGCGGGTATTGAGCGATTTTGCCGTTGACGATACCTCCAATGTCACCAAGATCTTTATGTCAGACAAGAATAACAATAATCTGACCTTGACACGGGTACAGAAAGGAAAATGGATGGTCAGCAATAAATATCCCGGATCAAAAGCCAATATTGAGTTGTTGCTTGGCACCATGCTGAGGTTGCAGGTGAAAGAAACGGTTCCCAAAGCGGCATTGGAAAATGTTATCAGGGACCTGGCAGTCATTGCAGTTAAAGTGGAAATCTACCAATGGAAATACAGGATCAGCCTCTTTGATATTGTTCACCTGTTTCCTCATGAAAAACTCACCAAGGTTTATTATGTAGGCGGGCCCATCCAGAGCAATCAGGGTTCATATATGATCATGGAACATTCTTCCGTGCCTTTTGTTGTTTATCTTCCGGGTCTCAGGGGGTTTGTAACACCCATCTATTCCCCTATTGAAAAATACTGGAGGGATTATTCGATCTTTAAAAAGACGATTCAGCAAATTGAATCGGTCAGGATGGAATTCCCTTCCGATCCTGCAAATTCATTTGAGATAAAGAACAATCAGAACATGAATCTTCGGTTCATCTCATTAGCCAACAACCAACCGGTTCCTGTATTCGACACACTGAAAGTCATGAATTTCCTGGCTTCATTCCGGAATATCAATTTTGAAGCCATTTTAAACGATCTGGAACAACACCGGAAAGACTCGATTCTTGCCACGACACCTTATTGCATCATCTCTGTTACCGATACAAGTCATACAACACAAAGTATCAAAACTTACCGCCGAGGTGCTGCTCCAGGTGAAGTGGATGACTTCGGAAATGCTGCTCCCTATGACCTCGATCGTCTTTTTGCCCTGGTCAATGACGGCAAGGATTTTACCCTGATCCAGTACTTTGTTTTTGATAAAATCCTGCGCCCGATGTCATTTTTTGTGAGGACACAGGAGCCGAAAAAGAAATAGCCGGTTTNNAGAAAATACACAATCAGATCTTTGGCTATTGCTGCATGGCGCTCGTATTCTTCATGCCCATCTATGCGAAGATCTTGCCATCCATCATTTTCCTGATGGTATTGAACTGGATAATAGAAGCTAAGTTTAAAAAAATCCCGGCCATTTTTAGCGAAAGGCACCGGATATTGACTTTCTCATTTGCGGCACTTTATGTTCTCTATCTGATTGGAATGCTTTATTCCAAAAATATGGATTATGGCCTTTTTGACCTGGAGATAAAGTTTTCACTGATTCTCTTTCCGCTGATATTTGCTACTGTTGACAGGGATTTTCCGTTTCAGAAACTGATAATAAATGTGTTTAAAGCTTTTATTGCAGGTTGCATGACCGGGACACTGATCCTTTTCGCTATTGCACTCTATTCTTACATCGGTTCCCGTAACCCGGCAGTTTTCTTCTATACCACCTTTTCAAAGTTCATCCATGTGTCCTATCTGTCTATGTACCTGAACCTGGCAGTTTCAATACTGGCGTATTACCTGATCCGCAAAGAACATCCTTTAACAAACAAAATCAGAATTCTCCTTGCCGTTCTGGCCATCTATTTTTCGTTTGTGATCTTTCTTTTAAGTTCAAAAGCCGGGATCTTTTCGCTTTTATTCCTTTCCCTGATGATCATCCTGTATTTGCTGTTTATTAATAAACAGATTTCGAAAGGCCTCCTGTTTCTTTGCCTGGTTATGATAACATTTTATGCGGGTTTCCGTTTCCTTCCAACCACCGCTGGACGTTTTAAAAAAACGGAATCGGTTTTATCGGAACAAAAAATAACATCCCCGGAGAATATGGAAAGCAACAGTGAAAGGCTGGATGTCTGGAAAGCGGGTATTGAAGTGATCCGGAAACATCCGGTTTTTGGTGTCGGTACAGGTGACGTAAAGGATGCATTGCTGTCCGAATATCTGAAAGAAAATAAATTATTTGTTTATAACATGCGTTTGAATGCCCTTAACCAATTTTTCCAGACCTACATCGCATTGGGGATTTTGGGCGCGCTGTTGCTGATATTCATGCTGGTATTACCAGGCTGGTTGGCCATCAGGAGAATTCATTTTATCTACTTTTCTTTTCTTGCGGTGTTTACGTTAAATATCCTTGTTGAATCCATGCTCGAGGTTCAGGCTGGTGTAGTCTATTATGCTTTCTTTAATTCTTTATTTTTCTTCGGATGGAAAATACTGGCGGATCGATCCGCGGATAAGGAAATAGCATAAAAAAAACGGGCACACAAACGTGTACCCGTATTAACTATTAAACTGGAAAATTAAACAAGTCCCTGAGCTAACATGGCATCTGCTACTTTTACGAAGCCGGCAATGTTAGCGCCTTTTACGTAGTTGATGAATCCGTCAGCTTCTGTTCCATATTTAACACAGCTTTTGTGAATATTGGTCATGATGGTATGCAACCTCTGATCAACTTCTTCACTTGTCCATGATAAACGCATGGAGTTTTGTGACATTTCAAGTCCGGAAGTGGCAACTCCACCGGCATTGGCTGCTTTACCAGGTCCGTAGAGGATCTTAGCTGCCAGGTAAACTTCGATAGCTTCCGGTGTTGAAGGCATGTTGGCGCCTTCACAAACACAGTAGCAACCGTTCTTAATAAGTATTTTTGCATCATTTCCGTCAATTTCATTCTGTGTTGCGCTGGGTAATGCAATATCGCATTTTACTTCCCATGGGCGTTTGCCGGGAACGTATTTTGCTTCACTGTATTTATCGCAGTATTCCTTGATACGTCCTCTCTTGACATTCTTGAGATTCAATACAAAGGCAAGCTTTTCGGCATCAATACCCTTTGGATCATAGATATAGCCTTCGGAATCGGATAAGGTTACAACTTTACCACCCAGTTGGGTAGCTTTTTGTGTAGCATACTGTGCTACGTTACCGGAACCGGAAACTGCTACAATTTTACCATTGAAGTCGAGTTTACGGGTCTTCAGCATCTCAGCTGCAAAATAAACCTGACCATATCCGGTTGCTTCCGTACGGATAAGACTGCCGCCCCATTCGAGGCCTTTACCGGTCAATACGCCGGTGAATTCATTGCGAAGCCTTTTGTATTGGCCAAACATGAAACCAATTTCACGTCCGCCAACTCCGATATCCCCGGCAGGAACGTCGGTATCCGGACCAATATGGCGCTGTAATTCGGTCATAAAGCTCTGGCAGAATTGCATCACTTCATTGTCGGACTTTCCTTTCGGATCGAAATCACTTCCACCTTTTCCACCGCCCATGGGCAGGGTTGTCAAACTGTTTTTGAGAACCTGCTCGAAAGCGAGAAATTTCAACAGGCCTAAATAAACAGTCGGGTGAAAACGCAATCCGCCTTTGTACGGTCCGATCGCACTGTTCATTTCGATACGGAAGCCCCTGTTGATCTGGATTTCTCCTTTATCATCTGTCCAGGGAACCCTGAACATAATAACTCTCTCAGGTTCTGCAATGCGTTCCAGGATTTTTGCAGTCTTGTACTTCGGATTTTCTTCGATGAAAGGAATCACTGACTCGGCAACTTCCCTCACAGCCTGGTGGAATTCTTTTTCCCCCGGGTTTTTCGCAATGATCTTGGCCATGAATTCGGCGACCAACTGGTCATACACATTTTTTGTCATAGGAGTAAATAGTTTAGTTATTAATTTGTTAAATTTTTCACAATATTACAGAAAATATCTTTACCCGGATGAAATTCGGGAGGATTTTTTTATCTGCCGGGAAAATGAAGAATGAAGAATGGCAATAAAGTTACATCCGGTGTTTTTCCACCTCAAAAAGATTGTGTAATTTTACAACCCATCCCGGTTTGTTCATGCCATCGTTTAAAAAACTTGATCATGCAGCCTGTTGAAGAAAATTCCGGCAATCGGCCGATTGGCCAAGATTTGGTAGATGTCGAGAAGCTTCTCTACGACACGCGCGAACGCCTGAAGGAACTTTCTGCGATCAATGAAACGACTGCCATTATCAAGAAAAACCTGCCCATCCAGGAAACCCTGCAGGAGATTTGCCAAATCCTTCCTGGGGCCTGGCAATATCCCGATGATACGGTTGCCCGGTTGCGGTTCGATGAGATGGAATTCGTGAGCCGTAATTTCAGGGAAACAGAATGGAAACAGGAGCAAACCTTTGAAACGATCGATAACCTGTCGGGTACCATTGAGATCTTCTACCTGAAGGATTTTCCTGCAATAGACGAAGGGCCGTTTCTGAAAGAGGAACGAAGCCTGATCATGAACCTTTCCAGCCTTATTGAGGGATATCTGAATGGGGTGAAAGGGAAGGAGGGACGGTATGTGACCCGGGAACGCCTCAAAGAACTTTCTGCTATTAACCAGACCACGGCCATCCTCCGCACCGGTAAACCCATCGAAGAAGCGCTTCACCAGATTGCACTGATCTTACCCAAAGCATGGCAATATCCTGAATTTACCGTTTCAAGGATCAGGTATACCAATTTCGAGATCACCAGCCCGGGTTTCAGGGAGACCCAGTGGTCACAGAAACAGACCTTTGAAACAATCGATAACCAGGAAGGTTCCATTGAGATCTATTACCTTAAAGCATTTCCCCCTTCCTACGAAGGGCCTTTCCTCGAAGAAGAACGGCACCTCATCATCAACCTTGCCAATATCATTGCCGGTTACCTGAACAGTGTGAAGGGAAAAGCCATCCTGAGAAAAAACCTGGAAAAGGAATCGCCTGCAGGGAAAAAGGAATCCTCCGAATCGACCAAATACAGCCGCCAGCTTCTGCAGACGTTCCTCAACCGGAACAATTATAACCGGGATATTTACCATGACCTGATGCCATTCAAAGTCAAGGAAATCCTGCTGGTTGCCAACCTGTACGATGCCTACAGCATTGAAAAAGAAGGCCGTTTCTCGGAACATGTATTGGGTGAGTTCTACCAGCTCAGCCTGAGCACGATGCCCCGCATCACCGGGGTTTCTTCATCGGATGAGGTTTTTGAACAACTTGAAACCAAACACTACGACCTCGTCATTATCATGATGGGAGTGGAGAAGCAGTTCCCGGTTGAACTGAGCAAAAAGATCAAGGAAAAATACCAGTATATCCCCGTCTTCACGTTACTGAACAGCAACACGGATATTGCCTTATTCGAATCGGAACCGGAAAAGCTTACCTGGATCGACCGCGTGTTTGTGTGGAACGGCGATTCCAAGATCTTCTTCGCCATGATCAATTACCTGGAGGACAAAATCAATGTGGAGAATGATACCAACATCGGGATGGTGCGTGTGATCCTGCT
>PLMO01000094.1 GCA_003142515.1 Bacteroidales bacterium | reverse complement strand
GCATGTGAACCGTTGGAAGCTATCTTCCTTGCGATTTTCATCACCTCCTCCATCAGCGTCTCCGGGGAGACAACCTTTTGTACCAACCCGGTGCGCAATGCTTCTTCCGCGGTGATCATCTCTCCCGTAAGGATCAAAAACAAGGCGTTGCCCATTCCGGCTATGCGCGAAAGGCGCTGCGTGCCTGCATACCCGGGGATAAGGCCCAGATTCACTTCCGGCTGTCCGAACTTTGCTGACGATGATGCAATCCGGAAATCACAGGCCATGGCCAATTCAAATCCACCTCCCAGCGCAAATCCGTTTACGGCAGCAATAACGGGTATTTCCATCTTTTCTAAGCGGAGGAAGGTCTTTTGTCCCATCTGTGAAAAACTGCAGGCCTGGTCAAAATTCATATTCACCATCTCGGCAATATCAGCCCCGGCAACAAAAGCTTTCCCTTCCCCGGTAATCACCAGGACCCGGATCGTATCGTCCTTCCCAACACTGTTCAACAGGTCATTGAACTCGGTAAAAAATGTGGAATTCAGTGCATTCATCGCAGCCGGGCGGTTGATGGTAATGAGTGCAACACCTTCTGAAATCTCAACCTTAAGATTCTTATACTCCATCATGGTTTCTGTTTTTTAGATGTCCTGCCGGATCCGGTAACGATCCGGTTTCCAATGTTGATTATAATTCGTAAATCCAAAATTCATTTTAAAATCGTAAAATTAATAAGACTTATCCTATCCTTGCCCTTAGCGCCTTGATCTTTTCCTGCATCAAACGAAAGAACCGGTTCCGTTCTTTGGCTGAAGTGCCGCTGATCAGTGTGGATTTGGTCATCAGGATGCGGAGGTTGTTCTGGATCTGGTCGCAGAAGGCAGGATTGCCGGTGGTCAACAGGTTTATGACGTTATAGGTCATGTAAGTACTCGCATTTCCGTCCATACAGGTGTAAATCGTATTATCGCTCAGCAGAACCTCGTTGAAATAGAGGCGGTAATTGTTCGGGATCCCCTCTTCCGGCGAACCGTACATGAAGAGAAAACCCCGTTCCGCTTCCCGTTGAAGGTGTCTGACTAACTTCTCAAGCACATCACAAAGGTTAAGAGCATCCGCTTTTGAAGCAAAAAATCCGCTTTCATAGCAATATTGGATCTGCCGCGCAATGCTCGTAAAGGTTTCTTCATTCCATAATTCGCTCACAGGAATGGTATTGTAAATGGAAAGAAGCTGGTATCCGATCGAATAAACATCTTCTGTGATATCGATCGAAAACTGCATGTCTTCATCCTCACGTATTGGGAAAAGTGCCTTATGCCAAAAATAGAATTTAAATGCAGCGATCTCGGGGAACTGGAACAGGTGGAAGACCGGGATATCCTTGGCCGCATAAATGACCTCTTTCTCCTTGCACTCTTTGAGCTTCCTGACTTCTTCAAGTATTGACCCAAGCCACATCGCCAGGGTGAAGTTTTTATGTCCGATGGCCATGGAAGTAAAGACCACACTGTTACTTTCAACTCCCATCAGCGAATCGAGTGAGACATTGAAATGCCTGCAGATGGTCTTGATCTCTTGCATCGAAAGTTCTTTTTCTCCCCTGATCCTCCGGTATGCACTATCATAACTTATTCCCAGTAATTCGGAAATATCATGAACAAAAGAAAGGTTTGACGGAAGCCGCTGTTTGATCACCTGGAATAAAAGCTCCTGCGTTGTTTTTTCCTGATTCATGGGCGCAATATACAGCATTTTCGTACAAAATACAACAATGGGTTGAACCATTGGTAATGAGGCGAAATGAATTACATTCATAGAAAAATGCATTTTTTCATCTTATTTTATGCAAGAACTTCAATAATCTTTTTATTTTTGAAGAAAAATCACCTATGTCCATTTCCGATCTCCACTCAAAGGTGTACAACTGCGATACCTGTCTTTTCAAGCTCATCAGTTGCCAGTACATGGAACCCGTGGAATTCGAGAAGCTCCGGAAAGTATCGGTCCAGTTGCGTTTCAAAAAAGGCGAAGCGATCCTGAAGCAGGGAGCACGAGCCACGCACCTGGCCTTCCTGCAGAAGGGCATTGTCAAGTTTTATTATGAAGACGAAAAAGGGAAGAACCTGATCCTGACCATTACCAAGTCGCCTTCACTCATTGGCGGCGCCAATGTTTTCAATGAATCGATGAACCTTTTCTCGATTCAGGCGGTAGAAGACTGTGAAGTCTGCATGATCGACCTTGTGATGCTTAAAGAGATCGCCATGGTGAACAACCGTTTCCTGATGAAGATCCTGGAAATGGTTACTGGCATGTTCAAGGATTCGATTCTCAACTTTATAAACCTTGCCCACAAGCAGGTGAACGGTCGTATCGCGGATGTCATCCTCTATCTTTCCAGTTCCGTTTACCGGAGCCAGCATTTCACACTTACCCTGACCCGCAAGGAGTTATCCGAATTTGCCGGTTGTTCCACCGAAAATGTCATCCACACCCTCTCCCGTTTCCATCGCGAAGGCATCCTCAACGTGAAAGGAAAATCAATCGAAATAAACGATCTTGACCGGCTGCAGAGGATCAGTAAAGTGGGATGAGGCAGTAGTATCTAATGCAGCTCACATCTCACGTCTCACATCTCACTTTTTATTTTTCATTTTTCACTAATCAATTATATTACCTTTTCCTATTTCGTCCGATTAAGGGATAAGTTGTTTTTGAAGCAATAAAACAGTTGATCAGGATGGAGAATGAATAGAGAACAGGATTTGGATATAAAATATCGGTGAAAATGAAAAAGGAAAAAACAATTCAGATTGATACAGCAATCATTGATGGAAATCAGAGGATAAGGCTGTTTTTTTCATATGATCAGGAGATCATTGACCTTGTGAAGAGCCTGCCAGGTGCAAGATGGCAGCCGGCGATGAAGTGCTGGCATATTGCAATGGCGATGGGACCGGCAGAAAAGCTGAACTACCGGTTTCAAGGGAAACTGGCCTTCATTCCAAAAGAATTACCGTCCATTGTCGGGTCAGGTGATAAGCAAAAAACGGATGATTGTTTAATCAAGGTTCCGGATGAATTCATTAAAACGATGAAGTTGAAAGATTACAGCATCCGAACCTTGAAAACTTACACTTCAATGCTTCGGCTTTTTATGAATTTCTATAAAACCCGGACACTTGATGATCTTACAGACGAGGATATAAGGGAGTACCTGTTATATCTTGTGGACACGAAGAAGGTTTCTCAATCTTACCAGAACCAGGCGATCAATGCAATTAAGTTTTATTATGAGCAGATACTTGGAAGGCCAACTCATACTTATTATCTCCAGCGGCCAAAACGCGAGAAAAAACTTCCTTCCGTAATGAGTGAGGAGGAGGTAGTGCGTCTTTTAAAGCAGATCAATAATCTGAAACATAAAGCTGCATTATCTCTTATTTATTCTGCCGGATTAAGGGTTGATGAGCTGGTAAATCTGAAGATCCCTGATATAGATTCTTCCCGGTTTCAGATCAGGGTCAATCAGGCTAAAGGGAAAAAAGACCGTGTAACGCTATTATCATCAAACATTCTGAAACTCTTACGCGAATATGTCAAAGAGTACAAGCCAAAAGAATGGTTATTTGAGGGACAGGACGGTGGGCAGTACAGTGCAGGAAGTATCCAGGCCATATTTAGGAAGGCAAAGAAAGCGGCAGGGATACAGAAAAAAGCGACAGTTCACACTTTACGACACAGTTTCGCCACACATCTGTTGGAGAGGGGAACGGATCTGAGATACATACAGGAGTTATTAGGTCACCAAAGTTCCCGTACAACGGAGATTTATACCCATGTTACAGAGAAAGGGTTTAAAAAAATAATAAGTCCATTTGATAACCTGGATTTATAAATATTTATAAGTTCCGGTTTAAAGTGAGATATTTCTTCATATATTCGTCACTTAAATATATATCCATGATGTTTTTCATCAAGAGTGGATTATTGATCTTTCCGGAAATTTCGTCAGATTTTTTACATTTATTTGCGGATAACCTCAATAGGGAACATTAGTTTAGCCACGGACTTCATGTCGGATAACCTGAATTTTCACATGAAACCAAGGTCAATATAACATCAACATATAAGTATGCACAATCGTTAGGCACAAACCAATAACAAATCAAACATATGACAGACTCACCAAGTTTTTTCGGAGATCCCAAAGTGATCATTTCACTTTTTGCTTTATTAATTGCCTCTGTTAGTTTAATTTGGACATTCGCAAATCAAAGGGAACAAAATAGAAAATGGGACAAGTTAAATGAAGGTAATCCTGAAATTAGGGAAGTGAAACTTCTAAACTGGAAAGAAATATCTAAAGAAGAAGCCATGAGCATCCCATGGGGGTATGATCCTACAATATATGGAAAAGGGGAAGCAACTGATAAATTTGTTGTTCCTTATTGCTTAACATTACGAGATGAAAATACTAATGAACTAATACCGAATACAAATCCTGTCTTTACTATCCATGAGGTTGAACAAGAACTAAAAAGAATAGGATTTACAGGCAAAGTTAAAATTTATAAACAATTTAAACCAAAATTTGAAATTGAAAATATGGGTAAAACTGAGGTTCGAGAATTATCAATTTTTATTGATGCAAAACTCCCTAATCAAGAATGGAGTAGAGCATTTACATCAAACACTAAAATCAATCTTACTGGATCGCAAAAAAGTACAGTTTTCTTTAGTTTTGAGTTACCTGTTGCAATCAGTTTACCAGAACAAATAAGTTTTAAAGTCCATTTTAATTTTTTGGATTATAAAAATCAAAAGGTTGAAAAAGTTATTGGAGCTAAATGGACATCAAATGATAATTTCTGGTCATATGAATCAATTACTGAATGAATAAAGGTCTGTGCCTAACGAATCGCTAACCGCAACAAAACTAACATATTGTTGCTCTGCAAAGGCTCTGCCTTTGCTGCGTTTAGCGATGGGCCGTTAGGTTCAATGAAAATTTAA
>PLMO01000172.1 GCA_003142515.1 Bacteroidales bacterium | reverse complement strand
AAGATGGGCAGCGGTATCCTGCTCCTGACGGCACTTGAGATGGCTGACCTGAGCCTGAAGCCTGAAGCCAAAGGAAAAAAGTTTGTGATCAACGCCATCGATGTGTCGGATGATGCGCTCAGGGGTCTGATGAAATACCTGCGAACCCAGGTGATGAAGGCTGCCGAGAAAAAGATCGTTGCGCTACGTTCCTTTTACAAGAACCATCCCGCGTTGATCGAGAATTCGGAAATCATTGATCAGTATGTTTCGGATGTGATCTCCCTGGTCATGCCTTCCACCCACCCGCAGGCAGCGCTGGACTCCCTGCTGATCTTCGAGGCCATCAAGGAAGATCCGGAATTGAAAGTAGAGATCTTTTCTTACCTCAATGAAAACAATCCTCACCAGCCCTGGTTCTTCACCAATACCTCCTCGATCCCGATCGGGGAACTGGATAGAAAGGCAAAACTGGGCGGTCGCATTATCGGGTTCCATTTTTACAATCCTCCTGCTGTTCAGAAATTGGTAGAGGTCATCCCTGCGAAGAACACCCTGAAGGAAGTTCATGAATTCGCACTGGCTTATGCAAAGAACTTACGGAAAGTGGTGGTTCCTTCCAACGATGTCGCCGGCTTTATCGGTAACGGTCATTTCATGCGTGATATCCTTCATGCCACCCGCGAAGTGAAGAAACTGCAAAAGGAGTTCGGATTTGTGGAGGCGGTTTATGCGATGAACAGGATCAGCCAGGAAGCCCTCATCCGCCCGATGGGCATCTTCCAACTGATCGATTACGTGGGGGTGGATGTTTGCAGTTACATCATGAGCGTCATGAAATCGTACCAAAAGGAAGAAGACCTGCACTGTCCGCTGCTGGATCAAATGCTTACGCTGAACATCAGGGGCGGACAGTTTTCCGATGGTTCACAGAAAGACGGTATCCTGAAATATGAAAATGGGAAAGTCACCGGCGTATTTGACCCGGAAAAGAAGGATTACCAGATGGTAGCTGAATTCCATGAAAAGGTGGATGAAAGGCTGGGGCCGATGCCTGCAGTTCAACCCTGGAAGAGCATTGTCAATAATCCCGGGAAGGAAGAGATCCTGAAGGCTTATTTTAACGAAATTAAGTTTGCGAAGAGTCTTGGTGCAGCGCTGACCAAAGCATATGCCCTGAAATCGCGGGAGATTGGCATTTACCTTGTCACAAGCAAGGTTGCATTCAACGAAAAAGATGTGAATACGGTGCTGCTCACGGGTTTCTTTCATGCCTATGGCCCTGTTAATGATTACCTTAAGTAAAGGAGATAAAGATGAAAAAGCTAAGAAGAAAAGTATATATGGTAGCCGGGTTCAATACCGTATCAATGGGTACCGGCCGCAAGGAATTCAATCCGAAAAAAGAACGTCCCGGGCTCGAGGAATACATCAAAGAAGCCGGGCAGGGAACCCTGAAGATGATCGGGGGAGCGAAGAATGTAGACGAATGTGTCATCGGTAATTTCATAGCTTCCCGGTTCAACAAGCAAGCCAACATGGCTGCCTTCTTCCCTTATATTGATGAAGGCCTGAGAGGCAAGCCGGCTATCCGTGTGGAAGGCGCCTGTGCTACCGGCGCTCTGGCATTGATGACAGGGATAAAAAGCGTTCTTGCAGAGACTGCCGAAGTCGTGCTGGTGATAGGCGTGGAAGTGCAGAATAGTGTGAAAGCCATTTACGGAGCAGATATCCTGGCCGGTGCGGGCTGGTTCAAAGACCGGAAAGAAGGTCATGCCTATTTTTTCCCGGGACAGTTCAGCGACCGTGCAGGGGCCTATTTCGAAAGATACGGAAGGGATAAAACGCGTAAAGCCTTTGCCCGGTGGTACCGGAATGCCATTGAAAATGCACGCCTTTGCCCGACTGCNNAATGTTTTCGATTGTTCGAAAGTATCGGATGGAGCTTCGGCCATCGCCGTAGTTTCGGAGGAAGGCCTCAAACGGATAGGCATTCCCAAAGAACAGGCCATTGAAATCATCGGCTTTGGACAGGTTGCGGAAGATCTGACAAAGAAGCCTGTTGAACAAACGGAACTTTCTACCACCCGGTTGGCCATAAAAACTGCCCTGGAATCTGCAGGGATCACCATCGACCAGGTAGGAACAGCTGAGATCCATGACTGTTTTACCATTGCCGGTATTATGGCTGTGGAGGCGCTTGGGCTTGCTGATCCCGGTAAGGGAGCTGACTTTATCCTGGAGGGCCATACTGCACGCGATGGTAAGTTCCCCATTAATACTACCGGCGGACTGATCGGATGGGGGCATCCCACCGGTGCAACAGGGGTTCACCAGGCGGTCACCATCCTCGAACAGCTTACTGGAAAAGCTGGTAATTCCCAGATTAAGATTCCGGCTGATAAACCTTACGGTTTGACGGTCAACATGGGTGGCAATGACAAGACACTGGTTTCGATCGTTTATCACCGGGGATAATAGCCTCACCCACTGCTGTGAATGAGATCAAGCCTGACGGGGCGATTGTGGAAGAAATTATACGGGAGTTCAACGAAGCTAAACAGGAATTAGCAGAACAATAGATGACCAACAATGATATTTTAAAAAAGCTGCGTGTAGCGCTCCACCTGAGGGATGATGATATCATCCAAATCCTTAGCCTTGTAAATTTTAAAATTACAAAAAGTGAACTGGGCGCCATTTTCCGCAAAGAAGGTCATCCGAAGTATATGGAAGCCGGAGATCAGATCCTCCGGAATTTTCTCAATGGACTGATCATTCACTTGCGGGGTCCGGGAACAGGAGAGGAGAAGTCCTGATCTATGAAATCCGAGGTCCGTGGTCAGATGATGGAGGATGGAGAATGGAGGATAGAGAATGGAGGTCATAGATTGGACTTCAAACTTCCATCCTCCATCTTCCATTCTCTATCTTCTATCTTCGATTCTCCATCCTTTATCTTCAATTACTATTTCCTTTCAACCATCGGAACGTAATTCGTGTCGGGAGTAACCGCCATGTAAGCCGGACGGATGATCCTCTTGCCGCTGATCAGTTCTTCGAGCCGGTGAGCACACCAGCCGGAGATCCTTGAAATGGCAAATAGCGGGGTAAACAACTCCTTGGGTATCTTCAGGCATTCATATACAAACCCGGAATAGAAGTCGACATTCGGGGAGATCAGTTTGTCTTTTGTGTCTTTGAATTCATAGTAGATCTCCGGTCCGATCCTCTCAATGGCTTCATAGAGGCCCATCTCTGCTTCTCTTCCTTTCTCCCTTGACAGCAAACGTGCTTTTTCTTTCAGGAGCAATGCCCTCGGGTCGGAAACGGTATAGACTGCATGCCCGAAACCATAGATCTTGCCGGAGCGGTCGTGTGCTTCCTTGTTCAGGATCATGCGCAGGTAGTCAGCCAGCTCTTCCTCATTCAACCAGTTCTTCACATGGTTCTTGATATCGGCCATCATCTCAACCACCGCGATGTTGGCGCCGCCATGCAACGGCCCTTTCAGAGAGCCGATGGCAGCGACGATGGCTGAGTAGGTATCGGTTCCGGTGGAACTGACCACCCGGGTTGTAAAGGTTGAATTGTTACCGCCGCCATGCTCGGCATGGAGGACAAGGCAAAGATCAAGCAGCTCTGCTTCGAGGGGTGTATATTCGTTTCCTTTCAGCATGTAAAGAAAATTTTCTGCCGTGCTCAGCATCTTATCGGGATACCTTACTGTAAGCGTATCGTAATAGATCAGGTGCTGCATGGCATGATAGGAATAGGCTGCAATGGTGGGAAACTTGGCGATCAGGCTTATTGATTGCCTCAATATATTTTCGATAGAAATGTCATCTGCATTTTCATCCAGGGTATAGAGTGCCAGGATCGACCGGGCAAGCATATTCATAATGTCCTTTCCTTTCATGGTCAGGATCATATCGCGGTTGAAATTTTCTGGCAGAAAACGCAACTCGGCCATACCCTCCGAGAACCGTTCCAGTTCTTCTTTCAGCGGAAGCCTGCCGAACAGCAAAAGGAAAACCGTTTCATCGTATCCGAACCGTTTTTCTTCCTGGCAGCCATGAACAATATCATTGATATCAATGCCCCGGTAAATCAGCTTACCATGGATGGCTACGAGTTTGCCGTCGACTTTTTCATAGCCGACCACATTGCCGACTCTTGTCAGTCCTACCAGAACGCCTGTATGATCGGCATTCCGGAGTCCCCGTTTTACATCGTATTCTTTAAAGAGTTTTTCTTCAATCTTGAAGGATTCTTCTGCAAGAGGAGAAAGTTGTTTGATGAATGGATCAATTTTCATGAGCGAATAGTTTTTTATTTGAGTAATGTATGTAGGAAGGTTATGAGATTATTTTCATGTAATTGAGGGCGCTTCCCTCCTTGAACCAATGGATCTGGTGTTCGCTGTAACTATGCGCAAGCATGATCTCACCGGTGGAACCATCGGCATGATGGATTTTTAACACCAGCGGCTTTCCGGGTGAAAAGGTTGTCAACCCAGGGAGATCAAAGGTGTCGTCTTCGAGGATCTTATTGTAATCTTCCGGGTTGCTGAAAGTAAGCGCCAGTATGCCTTGCTTTTTTAGGTTCGTTTCATGGATCCTGGCAAATGATTTTACAAGCACTACCCTGACACCAAGATGCCTGGGTTCCATGGCTGCATGTTCCCGGGAAGATCCTTCTCCATAATTCTCATCGCCGACTATCATCGTAGGAATTTTCTTGCTTTTGTAATAACGGGCTGTCTTCGATACTTCACCGTATTCATCGGTATCAGCATTTTTTACGGCATTTGATTTTTCATTGAAGAAGTTGATGGCCCCCATCAGGAGGTTATCGGAAATATTATCGAGATGACCGCGGAATCTCAGCCAGGGGCCTGCCATGGAGATATGGTCGGTGGTGCATTTTCCTTTTGCCTTGATNNCACGTCAAATCCTTTTGGCGGTAATTCTACCCCGATGGGCTCATCCAGGAGGACCTCCTGTCCGGCTTCATTGACCAGTTTATCTTTCAACGGATTGAAATTAAGGTTCCCTGCCAGTGTCATTGCCATGACGATCTCGGGAGAGGCAATAAAGCTGTGGGTACTCTCATTACCGTCGTTTCGTTTGGCAAAATTACGGTTATATGAATTCAGGATGGAGTTCTTCCGTGCCGGGTTGTCCATGCTCCTGGCCCATTGCCCGATACAAGGGCCGCAGGCATTGGCCATGATGATCCCACCAATGTCGGTAAACAGATTCAACAGTCCGTCCCGTTCACAGGTAAACCGGATCTGCTCGGAGCCGGGTGTGATGATGATCTCTGATCTGGCCTTGAGCTGTTTTTCTTTTGCCTGTTTTGCAATGGATGAAGCACGGGAGATATCTTCATAGGAGGAATTGGTGCAGGAACCGATCAGTCCGACTTCCAGCTTTTCAGGGTATCCCTTTTCTTTGACAAATGCAGCAAAACCGGAAATCGGATGTGCGACATCAGGTGAATAGGGGCCGTTGATATACGGTTCGATCTCCGAAAGGTCGATTTTGATATATTGATCGTAAAAAGTTGCAGGATCTTTCAGAACTTCCGGGTCAGGATTGAGGAGGCCAGCATTCTGCGTGGCAAGGGCAGCCACTTCCTTTCTCCCGGTGTGTTCCATATAGGCCTTCATCTTCTCGTCGTAGGCAAAGAAAGAACAGGTGGCGCCAACTTCCGCGCCCATGTTGCAGATGGTTCCTTTTCCAGTGCAAGAGATCGTTTTGGCGCCTTCTCCAAAATATTCGATGATAAGGCCGGTGCCTCCTTTAACGGTCAGGATCCCCGAGAGTTTCAGGATTACATCCTTTGCAGAGGCCCATCCGCTGAGTTNNGGGAAAGCATAATTTTCAAAGATCACCTGGTGGATGATGCCTGCTCCCGGCTTCCAGAAACCGATTCCATACTTTGCACTGACCGTTTGCAGGAAGGAAAAAACTTCTTCATTCTGGAGCAGGGAATCGGCTAGGTCTTTCCTGACACCGGTTTTGGCAAGAATGAGGTGGTCGCAATGCACGGTTGCCGGAACAGCGGTCGCTTTGCGCCCGGCTGTCATGAACTGCAACAATGCCATCTGTGCAGTGGCATCCTGCATGGCTACGCGGTCGGGTAAAAAATTCACATAATCGACGCCACGTTGATAGGGTTTATCGGGATCCGGATCGTATAAATGACCGTAAAGTATCTTCTCTGTGAGCGTAAGTGGTCTGTTCAACAGCTTCCTTGCAGCATCCACGCCGGAAGACATCTTCCGGTAAACATCTTCTATCACCTTTACATTAAGTAACATATGTCTTTTATTTATATTTTACCGTGCAAAAATAATGAATAGAATTAAGTAGTTAAATTTAATACTTTTTCGATTAACAATAATTTTTTACGTAATATTGTTTTTCGAATAACAATTCAGTAAAAAAGGAAAAAAACCGGCATGTCACGTATCGAAAACCGGATGGCGGAGTGGAAGAAAATGGATACTTCACAAAAAGTTGATCCGGATTTTGCTATGCTCCTCCTTGATGAAGCGGAATCCCTGGTCTCTGATCAAAAGGCAGATTCCGTCGAACGGGAATCCTGGCTAGATTTCTTAGATACGACAAAGAAACCGGCTTTCCTCAAAGCCCTGAAGGAGGATGCAGCACGGCTGCGTTGGGCAGAGGTTGTCTTCAAAGTATTACAACATATCGATTATTCCCTGCGGGATATGATGGACAGCCGGGTAAAGGAACATCCCGACCGGACCCTGTTCAGGGAAATGACGGTGCCGAACCCGGTGGAATGGTCGTATGAGCAGATCCAAAGGCATCTCAGGGAAATAGCAGCCGTATTTTATCGTGCTGTAAAGTCGCCGCCAAGGGTTGGGATCTATTCCGACAACTGCCTCGAAAGCGCATGTACCGACCTGGCATGCCTGTGTTACGACATTTTCGATACACCGATCAGCATTCATTTTTCTGTGGGTGTCCTGGTTCACATTTTCGACCAGCTTAAAATCAACATCGCCGTGACGGATTCGAAAGACCGCTATGCGGTATTACAGAAAGTAAAAACGAAAACAAAAACCAGATTCAAAATATTTACGCTGTCGGATGGATTGGCGAAGGAAGGTGAGCCGGTATTTCTTCAGAAAGAATGTAAGAAGCTTTCCGGACAGGAGATTGAGAAGTTGCTTGCCCGGCCAGCAACACGGAAAAATACTGAAGTTGCAACGACAATGTTCACTTCCGGGAGTACCGGCCTGCCGAAAGGAGTTTCTTTTTCCATCTACAATATTGTGAGCAAACGGTTTGCACGTGCCGCTGCCTTGCCGGATGCCGGGGATGAGGCTTTCCTGTGTTTCCTCCCCCTGTTCCATACCTTCGGAAGATACCTTGAGATGACGGGGACAATCTTCTGGAGCGGTACCTACACCTTTGCCGGCAACAGCTCTGCCGAGACCCTGTTTTCTTTATTCCCGAAGATAAACCCAACCGGTTTTATCAGCATCCCCCTCCGCTGGGAGGAGCTTTGCGAGTTATGCCAGGAAAAGATCAATCATGTGGAGAACGCCGATTTGCGGGAGCAGGCAGTAAGGGAAATCGTTGGGCAACGGTTAAGTTGGGGGCTTTCTGCTGCGGGCTATCTTGACCCCAGGGTATTCCGGTTCTTCAACCAGCATGGCATTGCACTCTGCAGCGGGTTCGGTATGACCGAAGCGACAGGTGGCATCACCATGACGCCTCCGGGGCATTACCGGGAGATGTCGGTCGGCATCCCTTTGCCCGGCGTTAAGATAAGGCTGATTGCAGATTCGGAATTGGAAATTTCAGGCCATTATATCGGAAAATACCTGGAAGATGCTGGCCCTGGCAACCATATCGCTTACCCGGACCCGGAAAATAAAACCGGATGGCTTTCGACTGGTGATGTCTTCACAGTTTCGGAAGATGGGTATTACGAGATCATCGACCGGATCAAAGACATTTATAAAAACAACCGCGGACAAACGGTAGCGCCTCAAGTCATCGAAAAGAAGTTTTATAAGGTGCCGGGCNNTACCTGACAAAGAAGATCCCATTTACCAGGACCTCTCCGGAGATAACCTGAATGAATATTTTCACCAGATCGTTATGGCCGCCAATGCCGATGTGGCGCCCTACGAACGGGTGATCAACTTTACATTGCTCGACCGTGACTTCAGCAGTGAAATGGGCGAACTGACGCCGAAAGGTTCATTCAACCGCAAGACGATCGAAAAGAATTTTCCCGAAATCATTGAAACCCTCTATGTCAGTAATATCGTCACCATAGCAGCAGAGGGTTTCAGCATCCGTATTCCAAGATGGTTTTTCAGGGACCTGGGGATCCTGGAGAACGACATTCTTTATGCGGATGGAAAATTATTTGACCGCCGAAATAAACGGTATCTGCATGTCCGAAAAACCGTGGCGGACAGCTTTGAGATCGGCGATCTCTGTTACAAAATTACTTCCCCTGAAATTAATCTCGGCATTTTTGCCCGTCAGCCGAAAATATGGTTGGGAAATCCCCAACTGGTTGCCTTCTGCCCGGTGAAGGATGGCTGGGACCTGTCTCCGGGGACTATTTCCGAATCGGCCTATTTTATCCAGGATAGAAATTATAAGGAGGAAGATTTCCTGCCGGTAAAAACGATGCGGAACCAGGAACTGCTAAAGGTGCACCAACTCATCTGCACGTCTCTTTTTCTTCCGATAGNNGAGCATATCCAGAACCTTCCGGTGTTCATTGAGTCAGGGCTTTCTTTCCTGAACGAGAAATCGATCCGGGAGATTGCTTCAGGCAATTTCGGAAAGCACAGGCTGGATGCGCTGAAACAACGGTTGTACTGGTACCGTACCCATATGGAGTGGCCGGCAAATGAAAAGAACCAACAGCAGTTCGAAAGCGTGCTCAGGATGCTCTACAATTTTGCAGTGGAACACCTGGAGTTTTATGTTTCCGTCCGTGCAGAAATGTCGCTTTGGATCCTCCTGAAGAAAGATCCTTACCTTTCGAAAAAGGCAGAGGAATATTTTCACCGCCTCGCCAGCGTGTTTGAGCAATCGATGGAAAGCAAGATCCCGGAATATCCTGCAGAAACCTGGCAAAAGAAGATCCTTTTTGAATACGGGATGCAGAATGCTGAAAAAGAACAGATCCTGCATATTTTCCAGTCGACCACTTACCTGGGGGAAAGCATTATCCTTGCCTTTGCCGAGAAGGGTTTTGACCTGAATGATGTTCCCGGAAACGGAATCTGGGTGCTTCGTTTGCAGGCTTACAAGGAATTCCGCCATTACCGCCTGAGCATAAACATGAAATCAGGGAAACACTATGACCTCCACATGGTGATGAGTGAGAACCCCGATTTCAGGCCGAAGCCGGATACTTTTTACTGGTTGGCTTCCCTCGCCGGGTTCCCCTATGGCCCGGCTGTTGGCCCTTTCCTTGGCAGCAGCCGCCCTAATCTTGGAATTCTTTCCACCCAGTACATCGGCGGACTTACGGCCTGGGACAAGATCAGGGAGTTTGCGGAGATCCACAAATCTGCCGGGTTTGTCCGTCCCAATTCGTGGAAGAAGGTTTTTACCAAGGCATTTACGGTGATCTTCAGGGCCTGGCACCATAGCGGCTACCAAATCGTTCCGGGGATCATCTCCCCGAATAACGTTGTTGTTCCGGAAATGGATTTCCGGCAAAACGCTGTCATCGTTTCCCTTACGGGATGGACAACCTATAAGAATACAGTTTCCTTAGTCGGCCCGATCCTCCAGGATTTTTATTGTAAAACGGCTGCCCTGTATCCCTGGTGCAGCAAGCAGATGGATGTTGCCTGGATCTTTGATTCCTGCATCGAGGCCCTGGGCAGGGAAGAAGCGATGGCTTTCCTTGAAACCATGCGGAAGGACCTGGAACAAAAACCGGTTTATTATTTTGATGACGGAAACCTGGCGGAAGACCTGGCAAAATATTTTGCCACCAGCATAAAGAGGTATTACCTGCCACTAGCCCTCTACAGCGCCATCGACCAGTACAGCGAATGGTACAAGATGAACCCGCTGACTACCTCCGCGGCGAAAGAACAGACTCTGTTCGAGCTTCTGGAGTTATATAAACTGCAGGACTATCCTGAACTTGTACGCTATTGTTTTTACCGGCATTCTTATTTTATGGATGCATCAGAATCGGTAAAACTGAATTTTGATAAACTGCTCGACAAAATGATAGCCGATCCGCATGTTTTAGCGATTCAGCTCATCGAATTATCGGCTCTTCAATCGGTGATCTCCACAGGAGAGGATAAGAATATCTTCAG
>PLMO01000156.1 GCA_003142515.1 Bacteroidales bacterium | reverse complement strand
AAGGCAAAAAACGACAGCCTTATGGCTCAGACTATGCAGAAGGATGAGGCCATCAACGAATTCATTGCTACGGTAAACGATATCCAGGGATCTTTGGATACGATAAAAATGAAGGAAAACATCATCAACCTCAGCACCAATAAAAACGGTGAATTGAAACTCTCCGCCAAAGACCAGATTAAAACCGACATCACATCGATTTACATACTGATGGAGAAAAACAAGAAGGAACTCTCTGACCTTACCCGCAAGCTAAGATCCAGCAATATGAAGGTAACAGAACTCCAGAAACTTGTTGACCGCCTCCAGAAAGACGTCACCGACAGGAACGTAGAGATCGAAGCCCTCCGTGATAAACTTGCCAAACTGAATATCGTCATTGAAACGGCTAACCTGCGTCTTGATACACTTTCAAACGTGGTGAAGAGCCAGCAACAGACACTTGCCCAACAGGATGCTTCTTTGAATACAGCCTATTATATCGTTGGCACGGAAAAAGATCTGAAAAAGAATGGGGTCATCGGTAAAGGCGACAAGCTGCTATCCGATTTCAACAAGGCTCTTTTCACAAAAGTGGATATCCGTAAACTGACAGAGGTTTCCATCCTTAGCAAAAAAGCGAAGGTCATTTCCAACCATCCAACTTCTTCCTATAAACTGGTTGGCGATAAAAAAATCGTACAGTCTCTTCAGATAACCGACTACAAGGCTTTCTGGAGTAATGTAAGATACCTGGTGATCCTGGTGAACTAATCTTTCACACCGATATTAAAAAAGAGGCAGCTCCTTAGGAATTGCCTCTTTTTTTTGTAGGTTTTATAAGAAGGGTTTTTGGACTTTGTTTAATTCTTTGTTATAATCAACAGATTTTACCAGGGTTCCTTTTTCATCATAAAATTTCCAGACACCAACACGCCTGTCTTCCTGGTAATAGCCCTCGTAAAAGATTTTTCCATTTTCATAATGCGTGGTTCGTTTTCCATCACTTTTCCCGTCTTTAAAAAAACCTTCACTCCACACATTCCCGTTTTCATAATAATAGATCCATTTTCCATCGCGCTTTTTCTCTTTGAATTCCCCCGACATCTGGATCTTTTTATTGGGATACCAGGTGGTTTCCCGGATCAGCTCACAGGAAGTATCTTTACCTTTATAAACGCACTCCCGTTTCGGGGATCCATCAGGGTAAGTTTCTTCCATAACCTTGGTTTCGTGTGTGCAGGAAGTAAATGCAAA
Organism: Bacteroidales bacterium; assembly: GCA_003142515.1. Classification (GTDB taxonomy): domain Bacteria; phylum Bacteroidota; class Bacteroidia; order Bacteroidales; family FEN-979; genus FEN-979. The sequence continues at coordinate 7,333 of PLMO01000156.1, read as the reverse complement.
GAATACAAGCGGGGAGATCAAACAATATTTTTTCATAATCCGTAACGATTGTTTTTTTCAATCTTTTTTAGTGATTTTGTTTCAGGGATTGAACTCAAGACGTTTTCCTATGTGTCGTTCATCAAAATGCCCGTTTTTGTAAACGGGATTCCCATTGACAAAAGTATGGCTTATGCGGGATGAAAATTTCGTTCCTTCAAAGGGTGACCAGCCGCATTTGTACAAGATATTTTCTTTCGAAACTGTCCAGGAAGCATCGGGATCCACCAGCACAAGATCAGCGAAGCAGCCTTTCCGGATAAATCCGCGATCCTTGATGTGGTATAAAACAGCCGGGGCATGACACATCTTTTCCACGATCTTTTCGATGGAGATCATTTTCAGGTGAAAAAACTCCATCATGATCACCAGCGAATGCTGGATCAATGGTCCGCCCGAAGGACAGCTCAGGTAAGGCTGTGCTTTTTCTTCTTCAAGGTGAGGTGCATGGTCGGTAGCGATAATATCGATTTTATCTTCCAGCAGCCCTTTGAAAAGGCCTTCTTTGTCCTGTTCAGTTTTAATGGCTGGATTCCATTTGATCCGGGAACCAAGCCGGGCATAATCACGGTCGTCGAACCACAGGTGATGTACACACACTTCTGCTGTGATCCGCTTTTTCTTTAATGGGATATCGTTCCGGAATAGTTCAAGTTCTTTTGCTGTAGAAAGATGAAGTACATGGAGCCGGGTATTGTGTTTTGTGGCAAGTTCCACAGCTCTTTTCGTTGAGGCAAAACAGGCTTCTTCACTCCGGATAAGAGGATGAGCCTCGACCGGGATCTGTTCCCCGTATTTTTCCCTGAAGGCAGCAAGATTTTTCCGGATGATCTCCTCATCTTCGCTGTGGATTGCGACGATCATCCGTGAATCTGCAAAGATCTTATCCAATACCACCGGATCATCTACCAGCATATTCCCCGTTGAAGCGCCCAAAAATACTTTCACGCCACAGATATTTGCAGGATCTGCTTTTTTTATCTCCTCCATGTTTTCATTGGTAGCGCCAAGAAAAAAGGAATAATTGGCAATAGATTTCTGTGAAGCCAGTTTGTATTTTTCTTCCAGGATCCCGAGGGTAATGGCTTTGGGGTCGGTGTTTGGCATATCCATAAAGGAAGTAACACCACCGGCCACTGCTGCCCTGGTTTCAGTGTAAAGATCGCCTTTGTATGTTAGCCCCGGATCACGGAAATGCACCTGATCATCAATCACACCCGGAAGAAGAAATTTTCCACGGCCATCGATCAGTTCAATGTTTTCGAGATCCTCAAGAACCGGATTGTAAGAACCTGCGGTAATGACTTCTTCGATCCGCTCGCCCTTGATCAGGACACTGCCTTCAAAGATCCTGCCTTCATTAACGATGTTAGCACCTGTTATAAGGATCTGTTCCATGAAAAAAATTCACAGTGAATAAAACTGGTGCAAAGATAAGAGGAAAGAAGAAGCGTTATGCCTGTCGTTTATACTTTATGAAGAAGCTTCTCCACCGCAGGCTGATGACACCGAAGATGGCTTCCTTGAAGATTCCTTTGCTCATTTTCGATTCCCCGATGGTACGGTCGGCGAAGATGATTGGAACTTCCACAATGTTGAATCCCAGTTTCCAGGCAGTAAATTTCATCTCGATCTGGAAAGCATACCCGGTAAAACGGATCTTATCCAGTCGGATGGATTTCAATACCTTACTGGTATAACATATAAACCCGGCAGTGGTATCCCGGATCTTCATTCCTGTTATAAACCTGACATAAGCAGAGGCGTAATACGACATCAAAACCCTTCCCATCGGCCAGTTGACCACATTTACACCGGTGATGTACCGCGATCCGATGGCGACATCTGCTCCTTTGTTTTTTGCAGCATCATAGAGCCGGAGCAGGTCATCGGGATTATGAGAAAAATCAGCGTCCATTTCGAAGATAAATTCGTACCCGTGATCCAATGCCCACCTGAACCCGTGGATGTATGCCGTACCCAGGCCCAGCTTGCCTTTCCGTTCTTCCATGAAAAGACGTCCGGAAAATTCAGCCATGAGGGTCCGCACGATATCCGCGGTTCCGTCTGGAGAATTATCTTCCACGATCAGGATGTTAAATTCTTTTTCAAGGGAGAATACTTTGCGGATGATGCGTTCAATATTTTCCTTTTCCTTATAGGTTGGGATGATGACTAGACTATCAGACACAACGGTAATTTTTTCTACGAAAATAATTCATTCTTTTGGAATAAAAAAACACAGTCTTCCGGAATTTTCACTTTTACCTGATTTCCTTCACGAGGAAAAGATAAACCGGGAAATGGTCGCTGTAGCCACCGGTGTAAACACCGCCTGAATAAGTCCGGAAAGGGTAGCCTGCATAAGGTCCATCCTTTTCAATCAGGAACTTTTTATTGAAGACCTTTGCCTTTAAATAACGGTAGCCATCGGATTTTTTATCCATCAATGCAGAAGAAACAATGATCTGGTCAAACAGGTTCCAGCTGTCTCTGTATGCCAGCGAGCCGACTCCGTCACGGAAAAGCTGCCACATCGGATCAAACAGATCTCCTTGTGATACGTTTTCCGGCTTTGTTTTTATTTTAAGGTGCTTCATCAGGCTCTCATCCACAGGATCGTCATTCAGGTCGCCCATAACGATAATTCTGGCATCGGGTTCCTCCTTATAGATTGCCTGTACCGCTGAGCGGCAAAGGTCGGCGGCGGCATCCCTTTTTGGGGCGCTTTCTTTTTCACCACCGCTGCGGGAAGGCCAGTGGTTGACCAGCACATGCACCAGCTCGCCATCGAGAAACCCGTCAACCTGGAGAATATCACGGGTATGAAAACTCGTGTCTGCCATTTTCAGGGTATGGGTTTTTGTGGATTTCACCTGGAACAGTTTCGGTTGGTAAAGGAACGCCACATCAATGCCTCGTTTATCGGGAGAATCAAAATGAACGATNNTGGCTCAGTTTTGTATAATACCTTTTTGAATTCCACTGGCTTGCACCCTTGGGTGTGAACTCCTCATCATTTGTATTTGGATCATCTATGGTATCAAAGAGGTTCTCGAGGTTGTAGAATGCGATACAGACAACTTTAGCCTGTTTTCCCTGAGCATTGATGGCGGGATGCTGAAATGCAAGTAAGGGAAAAAGAAGGAAAACCGCGTATTTGGCGAATCGTTTCACAGTGTAGTTTTTAAACGGTCAAAATTACGATCATTTTAATAGAAGATAAAAAAAAATATGTAGGTTTGTAAACTTAATTTTAACTTTCTATTAACTAACTTCTATTTATGAAAAGATTTTTCTCTTTGTTGGTATTTTTCCTTTTCTTTTTTTCTTTCGTGAATGCGCAGAATGGCACAATGTCGGGGAAGATCACTGAAAGTGGCACCGGGAAAGCGGTTTCAAACGTTTCAGTCAAGATCATTACCCTGAACATGAGCGCCGTAACCGATCATGAAGGATTTTTTGAGATCAAAAACATCCCTTTTGGAAAATACACTGTGACCATCAGTAGCGAAAATTATGAAAAGTATGAAACGACTATTGATTTGAATTCTCTGTCGGTCAATCTTCCAAATATAGAATTGAAGAAAAAGGCAGGCGAGCCCGAAGGCATTGCAGAGATCAGTACGATCGTACTGGACCAGGAAGATGAAACCAAAGACCAGAACATCTCAGGATTGTTACATTCTTCGGATGATATTTTTACATCTACCGCCGGCTATATTTTTGGGTCGATGTCATTCCGGGCACGGGGATATGATGCCGATAACCGGGATGTGCTGATCAACGGTACCNNAATTATAATGAACCAACACCTTATACTTACGGCAACATCGGCGGTCTGACCAACATCGATACCCGGGCTTCAAACTACCGTAAGCAGATTAAATTATCCTATTCTCTGACAAACAGGACCTACCGCGACCGGATCATGTTAACCTATTCAACCGGCCTCATGAAAAACGGCTGGGCGGTTACTTTGAGCGGATCGCGCCGCTGGTCACAGGAAGGCTATGTGCAGGGAACATTCTACGATGCCTGGGGTTACTTTGGGTCTATAGAGAAAAGATTCGGAACCAATCACAGTCTTTCCCTGACTATTTTCGGGGCTCCCACCAAAAGAGGAACACAATCGGCTACCGTCCAGGAAGCATATGACCTCTCAGGAACCAATTATTATAACCCGAACTGGGGTTATGAGAACGGGAAAGTAAGGAATGCCCGGATAAGGCAGAACAACGAACCGGAATTCATCCTGGAACACATCTGGAACATCGATGAAAAAACAAAGTTGACTACTTCTGTAAATTATTCATTCGGAACCAATAGCTGGAGTTCCCTGAACTGGTATGATGCCCCGGACCCGCGTCCGGATTATTACCGCTACCTGCCCAGTTATCATCCGAATTATGTTGATCCACTTGATCAGGCTACTCAAGACCTGATGACACAACAATGGCAGAATGATGTGAATGTCCGCCAGATCAACTGGGACAAGCTGATCCAGATCAATAGACTCGGCAACATAGAGGGGATACAGGCAAATTATATCGTGGAAAATAATGTCACAAAAACCAGTCAGCTTGCCTTCAATACCACGATTAACAAGGAAATGAGTTCACATGCTACCGTTACAGGTGGTCTGAATTTCAAGTTATACAATGGTCACCATTACAAGATCCTCGATGACCTTCTCGGAGGAAATTACTGGGTCAACATCGACCAGTACAACAAAAGTGATTTTCCCGGTGATACTGCGAGCTGGCAACTTGACCTGAATAATCCCAACAAGGTTATCCACCAAGGCGATAAGTTCGGTTACGATTATGTTGCCCACATGAACGATGTCAACCTCTGGGGACAAGGAGCCTTCACTTACAACAAGGTTGATTTCTTTGTAGCGGCATCACTTACCGGAAACGAATTCTGGCGTACCGGTAACTACCGTAACGGACGTTATCCGGATAATTCATATGGTGATTCAAAAAAATATTCATTTCTGAATTATGCAATAAAAGGCGGCGTCACTTACAAGATCACAGGTCGTCACTACCTGACAGCCACAGGTTTTTACGAAACAAAAGCACCTTATTTCTCCAACACTTTCGTTTCACCGAGAACACGGAATACTGTTGTTCCTGACGTGAAGAGCGAAACCGCTTTCGGTGGCGATGCCAGTTATATCATGCGTTATCCCTGGCTGAATATCAGGCTTACCTATTATTACACCCGGTTCATCGACGGTGCAACTGTTGTAAGTTATTATCAGGATCAATTGACAAAAAACTTCGTTACTCTTCCTGGCACCTATGTCAATAATATGATGACCGGGATCGACAGGATACACCAGGGAGTTGAATTTGGGGCTGAGATAAAAGCGACCAAGACCCTGAGCTTTTTTGCCGTAGCTGCAGTCGGGAAATACATCTATACATCCCGTCCGCAAACTACCATTTCTTATGACAACGGATCTTTGCCAGACACCACATTCACGACTTACATCAAGAATTTCAATGTCCCAAGTACGCCTCAAACGGCATTGTCGGGCGGGCTGAAATATAATTATAAATTCTGGTTCCTCGATATTAATGCCAATTATTATGATAACAACTGGCTCAGTTTTGCCGCGGAAAGAAGGACATCTGATGCTGTATCCGGTCTTGGCCCCGGCGATCCGCTGATTGCAGCGATCACCCAGGAACAAAAGCTGAAGAGCGGGTTTACCATGGATGCATCCATCGGGAAATCGATCCGGATCAATTACAAGTATTTCATTAACGTTAACCTGAGCGTGACGAACATCCTGAACAACACTAATATCCAGAGCTGGGGATACGAGCAGAACCGTTTTGATTTCACAAATAAAAACATGGACCTGTTCCCGCCGAAATACCTGTATTATTATGGAAGAACCTACTTCCTGAACATCAGTTTCCGGATTTAAAACATACAATTTTATCGACTAAAAAATCTTAAAACATAAAATAAAAAATCAGAGACTATGAAATATTTATCAGTAAAAAAATCAGGAGTACTTTTTTCCATAAGTCTTCTTGCAGCATTTTTAGCAATCCTGACAGGTTGTGTCAAACAAAACTTTGACGAGCCGCCTATCAACATTCCTCATTATAATGGTACGGCAAATGCTACGATCGATACCCTGGTAAAATTGTACGGAACCCATCCGGATACGTTATTGATTACCCAGAACATCATCATCAAAGGAATCATTGTTGGAAATGATGAATCAGGGAACATCTATAAAAAATTCTACTTGCAGGACAAGTCAGGCGGGATTGATGTTGAGATTGACGCAACGAATCTTTACACCCAGTATAAACTTGGTCAGCGGGTGTTTATTGAATGCAAGGGTTTATATCTCGGATTATATGGTGGCGCACTCGAACTTGGTTATCCTTACAATGGCTCAATCGGGAGGATGCCTGGTTCTATTGCCTCAGTTCATATCTTCCTCGACAGCCTTCCCGGTAAAAACCCAGTGCCTATTATACTCAATCTGCTGAACCCGCCCTTCAAAAAGTACATCAACATGCTCGTAGCTATCCCGGATGTTCGTTTCCCGGATGCCGGCCAGCCATTTGTAACCGGTGGCGTAACAACTTCCCGACCCGTTGGTGATGCATTCGGCAACCCGCTCACCATGGATGGAAACAGTGTAATCCTTTATAACAGTAGCTATGCAACTTTTGCCAATAATCTGCTGCCGCAAGGGATTGGTACATTGCAGGGGATTTTTACAATTTTTACCACCAAATACGAATTTTTAGTCCGCGATCTGTATGATCTTGTGAATTTTGTTGATACCGGTCAGTCGATTATCTATCAGAACAATTTTGATGCGACTCCACCCGACTGGGTTATATTTACTTCTTCAGGAAATGGATGGATATGGGGAACAACAAGTGGTGTTACATACATGAAGGGAAATGGATATGGCGGTTCAGCACCGTCGAACACCTGGTTGATATCGCCAGCCCTAGATCTTACAAACGTGACTAATCCGGTTCTTACCTTCAGTACCTGGACAGATTTTACCGACGGCGGGCTTACAAATCCGTTAGAAGTTAAGGTCTCTACAGATTATAGCGGAAGTGGGGATCCTTCAACAGCTACATGGTCCACCCTGCAATGTAACTTGTCTGCTACGAATAGTGCATTGTGGGAACCCAGTGGGGATATCACCCTTTCAGCATTCCACCAGCAAGTCTATGTAGGATTCCATTACAGATCATCAGGAACAGGTGCTAGTACTTCTGCTTCATGGGAAGTGGAT
>PLMO01000132.1 GCA_003142515.1 Bacteroidales bacterium | reverse complement strand
GATGTGCCGGAGTTAATATCTTCGGTGCTGGCAAACTGGGCGGTCAGCCCTATTGAGGAATAATAATTCACAAGGTCATTAAATCCATCTTCAAATGAAAAAGGGGTAATGATCAGGATCTGGTAGCCTGTACTTTTCTTCGATGCAACAGGATATTGGCTCATCATTTCCGGGTTCTGGGCAAATGAACGGACACGGTTCAGAGCATCCTTTGAGGAGGTAAGATTTTTCAACGAAGTCACCGAAGTAGCATCTGACTTGGTTTTTATCCTTACCGTCACATCCCGGAAATAGGAAACTTTACCGATTGCGGGATTATAATTCACCGGGGTGAAGGTCGACAAAGCAAAGGCAAAGCCATTGAGGTATTGTGTGAGGAGATGACCTGAGACCGTTGCAGGATAGTTTCCATTCATCCGGTAGACAGCTTCATTTTTAAGAAATTCTCCGGAAGGCTTTTTGGATAGAGGTATAACATCCTGTTTGGGGAAGAGTATATAGGTTCCCGGGAGAACGGTTTCATTTTCACGGATGATCTTTATGGATTCGGCAGATTCTCCCGGTGGAAGCATCAGCGAAACGGCTAAGTATGGCAGGGTAGGTTCCCCGGGTATGCCTGATAGTATGGCGTTGTCAATCGTTACTGTCTGATATTGGCCGGCATGACGAATCGTACAATTGCCGATATGAAATGTTTTTTCGACATTTCCGGAAAAAACTGTCGCTGAAAGAAAAGAGAAGAGGAGAAATACGGATATCTTTTTCATTTATTAAAGGATTGTTTGTGAGACAAAGTTAATCCATTTTCCGTTGCCCGGGAATGAAAAAGTCCCTTTTCTGGTTATGTAAAGGAAGCAATTAAAAGAGTATTTCCATTCAAATCAAAAAAAATGAGCAGCATTTCAAATGCCGCCCATTTTTCTACGAATCCGGAAAAGTGTGTTAATTTACCAGGAATTTTTGTACAATATTCTTTCCGGAATTCTGGATTGAAAGGAAATAAACTCCTGCCGGAATGTTATTCAGGTTGATAGGTTTCACCAGTTTTCCGCTGAAGGTTATGCCATTTTCAGAATAAACTTTCATCCCCAAAGCATTGGTTATTTCAATATTGATGTTCTGAGGAATCAACGAATTCATTTCGAGGGTGAAATTCCCTGAATTCGGGTTCGGGTACAGTGTAGTGCTCACGTCATTTTTATTCGGAGCTATACCGGTACAGTCATCAAAGAAGATATGAGAGATGATGTATTGTGAACATCCGTCAGGTGTGTCGACAGTCACAGCATACATATGGGCACCGAGTCCGACGACGGAAGCATCTATAACGATTGAAGGGGTTGTTTCTCCACCGGGAGCCCAGAGATAAGTGGCATCGGGGGTTGTTGCATCCAGTGTAATAGGTTGATAATTGCAGGTTGTATCATTAGGAATAGCCAGAACATTCACAACAGGCCCGACCTGGATGTAGCTCACTTTATTGACCGTATCTATCTGACCGCCACGGTTTACAATGAGCATAACATCATGGGTGCCGCAATCGGAATACACCACTGTCGGATTTGGATCGGTGGAAGTATAAGGAGTGCCACCGGGGAATGACCACAGATATGAGGTGTCAGTTCCGATATAGCCACCGGTTACAGAACTCGTGAAGGTGATAGAACCATCCTTTGGAATGGTCGTCTGACTGGCAGAAAAATCAACAGTCAGGTCAATGACGCCCCTTTTAATGGCTTGATATACTGTAAATCTCTTTATCGGATAACCACTAGCGGTTCCAGACATATTACCCTGACCGGCGTCTTTATCCTGGAAAGCTGCGATGAATTCACAATCAACAATCGGCCATGCAGGATCCATGGCAAAATTCAGGGTTACAGTCTGGACATTACCGCTTGTAAAATCAACGGCTGTTCCGTTAGCGTCAGGGACCATCAGCCGGTTAACATGTTCCAGATGAGTCTGACCTTCCCAATTGTAATTAATGTGAGATTGGGTTACGAAAAAATAAAGAATATTAGTCGTGGATGTGATGACATCGGTTTTTGTCAGCGTAACAACCACGGTGTAATTCAATCCTGAATTGGTAACATTCATTGACATGATCACTGGAGAAGTGACTGCCATACAGTTGTTGTATAATGGTACGTAATGGCTATACATTGTAGTTGTGTGATTCCCACCTGTATATTGCTCCCAACCATCAAAGGCTACTGTAGGGAAAGCCTGGACATTATACATAGAATTCCGTGCATTTGAATAGGTGTTTGCATAAGGATCGGTGCCAAGACCATTGCTATGACTGGCAACCACTGCAACAAGTTGACCATTTGAGAGGAGATCATCCATTCCCAAGGCACATCCCGGGCAATAGGTGCATAACGTACTTGTGAAGTCTTCGGAAAGCACCATCTGGCGGGCTGACTGGGACATCACAGCCAGTACCGATAACATGAATACGAAGGAAAGTAGAAGCTTTTTCATTTTTTTCTTTTTTATTGGTTAAGAATAAATAGAATGTTACAAATTTAATAATTTATTAATTAAAAAATATAAAAAATTAAATATATATTCAGGGCATACATTCTACATGCATCACGGACTATTTCACATCCATCTTCTGCAAAGCGTAGGCATAAGCGCCAATCGAAACGGCATTGGAAGTCCCCAGCCGTGAAATTCCAACACCGGTTTTTTTAATAGGGTCATACAACGCTTTTTTGGTACTGAAGGGAACCGGGATTTCCACAGCAGAATTTTCAAGGAATTTTTCCAGGTCAGATTTGTCTTCCAGGTTGAAAGCAGTGATCTCCAGCCGTTCGAGAAGTTGTCCGGCTGTAGTTTGAAAAGGATGGTTCATTTCACGTACCAGTTTTGGCAGAAACAAGGGATAAGCACCCGACAATCCCCCGCCGATAACGATCAGTCCGTCAACCAGGGTGATGGCATTGCAAAGGGCATCGGCGGCGGCAATGGCAAATGATTCGAAGGATTTTATTGCTGCTTCGCGGTTCCCTGGTTTCTTTCCCGACCCGATCTCACAGATCTCTTTGGGTTCCGGGCAACTCGCAAGGTTGATCCCGGTATAATTGGCATATTCCCGTTTTATCCCACGGATGCTGACACTTTCCTCTGCATCAAATTGTTTGAAAACGCCATTTCTTACCCGGTTGATCTCTCCCTGTGCCGAATTATCCCCCTGAAAGAGTGAACCCCTTGTGACGATGCCGCCGCCAAACCCGGTTCCGAAAGTAACGCCAAGAAGATTCCGGTATCGTTTAGGGTTCCCGGCTTTTTCAAGTTTCCGATTGATCTCCGGCAATAAACCGGCCATCGCTTCGCCATATGCAAACAGATCACCATCATTGTTTATGAATACAGGAATGCCGAATGTCTCTTCGAGCATCGGCCCCAANNCAAAAACTGATGGCAACGGGTTTTTTGTTGATCTTTAATTTTACCCGGTTGAATCCTTCAATAATGTTTTTCAGGATCGCTTCAAGATTTTCCCCCTTGGCAGACTGAACGAATGGCTCAATGATCTCTTTTTCAGCCTGCACTGCGGAAAATACGAAATTCGTTCCCCCCGCATCGAGGGTCATTACCACTCTCTTATCGTTACTGTAGCTCATAACAAAATAGTTATAAAGTTTTTAAAGTTATAAAGTTCATAAAGTTTCAGGTAATTCACTAATTCGCCAATCCCTAATGGCTATTGGCCAATGGCTAATCCCCAAATCAAAAAGTTAAATCGAAAAATTCATTCTTAATCCGTAATTCGTAATTCGTAATTGATTTAATGTGCTTCCAGCCAGTTTCCACCTGTACTGATTTCCACCTTCACGGGAACATCCATCGGGATTGCATTTTTCATTTTATCTTCAACCAATGTCCTGACCTGTTCTACCTCGGTTTTATGAACGTCGAACACCAATTCGTCATGGACCTGGAGGATCATCCTGCTTTTCAGGTTCAGCCACGAAAACTCATTGAAAATATTGATCATAGCAATCTTGATCAGGTCGGCGGCGGTTCCCTGTATCGGGGCATTGATGGCGTTCCTTTCGGCAAAACCGCGAACGGTAGCATTTCCGCTGTTGATATCGCGGAGGTACCTCCTGCGTTTCATCATGGTTTCGACATATCCGTTCTTTTTAGCCAAGGCTATGGTCTGGTCGATATAGGTCCGAATCCCGGTATACCTGCTGAAATATTGCTGAATGATTTCGGATGCCTCCTTCCGGGGAATATTCAGCCGTTCGGACAGGCCAAAGGATGACATTCCATAAATGATCCCGAAATTCACGACCTTGGCATTTCTCCGCATCTCCCGGGTCACATCTTCCAGTTTTACCCCGTATACTTTTGCCGCTGTCGCCGCATGAATATCAAGCCCGGCGCGAAAATCAGAAATCATTTCAGAATCCCTGCTCAGGTGGGCGATGATCCGCAATTCCACCTGGGAATAATCTGCAGAAAGCAAAATGTAATGTTCGTTTCGGGGGACAAATGCTTTGCGGATTTCCCTGCCTTTTTCGGTACGGATCGGGATATTCTGGAGATTGGGGTTGTTTGAACTCAGCCTCCCGGTGGCCGCCACAGCCTGGTTGTATGAAGTATGGATCCGCCCATCCCTCGTGCTGACCAGTGTGGGTAAAACGTCAACATAAGTGGATTTGAGTTTCGTCAGCGAACGATAATCCAGTATTTTCTGGATGATGGGGTGTTTATTGAGGAGTTTGGTCAGAATGTCTTCACCGGTCGAATACTGTTTTGTTGCTGTTTGTTTTGGATTATCGATGATTTTCAGCCGGTTGAACAGGATCTCCCCGAGTTGTTTTGGAGATGCAATGTTGAAGGTGGTTCCGGCATCTTCAAATATCCCGGCTTCCAGCAGTTTGATCTCCTGTAAAAGTTCTGCGGAATAATCATTTAGGGCTGACGAATCCAGTTTTATGCCTTCTGCCTCCATGGAAGCAAGCACGGGAACAAGCGGTACTTCTATCTTATCAAAAAGCTCCAGGGTATCGGTGGAGATGAGCATCGGTTCGAACAATTGTTTCAGCTGTAAGGTAACATCGGCATCTTCTGCCGCATATTCCTTTATCANNTCAATATCATACCATTTCAGCATCGAAAGATCGAATTTCATATTCTGACCAATCTTTTCGATCTTTTCATCTTCAAACACCGGCTTGAATTCCTGTACGATCTGGAGTGAATCATGATAATTTTCCGGCAATGGCACATACCAGGCTTCATGCGGCTGAAAGGCAAATGACATCCCCACCAGCTCAGCCTCGTGGGTGTCGAGGCCGGTGGTTTCAGTATCGAAGCAGATGGATTTCTGCTTCTTCAGCAAATTAATAAGTTCGGTGCGTTTTTCGACTGTTTCGGCAAGATGGTAGGTATGAGATGTGGTTTCAAGGATTCTGAATGTTAAGTTTGGATCAACACTTTCTACCGGAACGGTAGCGGGGTTTTGAGCGTTGCTGAACATGGAAAGTTGCTGTCTGGCCGGGTCCATCGGCTTTTTGCGGGTTTCCGGGATGG
>PLMO01000092.1 GCA_003142515.1 Bacteroidales bacterium | reverse complement strand
ACATAGAAGCGAAATGGCGAAATGGCGAAAAGTGAGAAGTGAAAAATTATTCCTTAATTCCTAATGGCCAATGGCTAATGGCTAATGGCTAATCCCTGATCCAGCATCCAGTATCAGCATTACAAGAGTCAATTAATTAATATCACGCTTTATGATGAAAACAACCCTCAAATATATTCTTTTCAGCTTCGCGGTTATTCTGGTTTGCGGTATCTGTATCTATGCTGTAAAAGAAGTAAGGGACCAGGAAAAGGATTACCGGAACCAGTTCTCCCGGTATTACCGCATTTATGCGCCTGAAATACCGGATAAAATGGATTTTGCCGGGGAGAAGGTCCCGCTTGACCAGTTTTATGTCAGAGAAAGCATGGACCGTGAGATCATGGCAAACACCTTCATGCATTCGTCTACGATCCTGATGTTCAAAAGGGCAGCCAGGTGGTTCCCGGTGATTGAGCCGATCCTGAAAAAAAACAACATCCCTGATGACTTTAAATTTCTAGCACTGGCAGAAAGTAACTTTGCCAATGTGGTTTCTCCTTCCGGAGCAGAAGGGTTCTGGCAGTTCCTGAAGGCGACCGGGCAGAAATACGGGCTGGAAATTACCGAAGAAGTGGATGAGCGGTATAACGTGGAAAAATCAACGGAAGCTGCCTGCCAGTATTTCAGGGAAGCATACCAGGAATATAAAAACTGGACACTGGTTGCCGCTTCTTTCAACCGGGGAATCGACGGAGTTGGAAAGGCAGTTGAAAAACAGCACNNTTCTACCTCCGGCAAAGTGATTTCTATCCTCCGCTTTGCACCTATACTGTTACCCTTGATTCAAGCATCAGCGACCTGCCGGCTTTTGCCCAGAAGATAAAAATCAATTACCGGATCCTGAAGGAGTTTAACCCATGGTTGAGAAGGTACACGCTAACCAATAAAACAGCAAAAAAATACGTTCTGACCTTGCCGAAGGAAGGATATCTTAGCTGGGATATGTTGAAAAAGAGCCTTCCTCAGTGTGAAACTTTTTTCAATGATACCCTTAAGGTCAGCCTTGCAAATTAACCTGACGAATTTACTGGACCGCGGTGGAAAACAACCTGGAAATTTTTGGAGCGAGGGTTCATAATCTGAAGAACATTGACCTGGTAATACCGCGTTATAAGTTTGTGGTATTTACCGGCCTTAGCGGTAGCGGGAAATCCTCGCTTGCATTCGATACCATTTATGCCGAAGGACAGCGGAGGTACATGGAGACTTTTTCGGCCTATGCCCGGCAGTTCATCGGGAACCTCGAACGACCGGATGTCGACAAGATCAATGGCCTCAGCCCGGTGATCGCCATTGAACAAAAGACAGCAAGCCGTAATCCGCGTTCCACCGTCGGCACCATAACCGAAATTTATGATTTCCTCCGACTGCTTTATGCACGTGTGGCAGATGCCTATTCGTATGTCACGGGAGAAAATATGGTGAGGTATACCGAACAGCAGATCGTTGAACTGATCCTTTCTCAATTCCAGGGAAAGACCATCCTTATACTGGCACCGATGGTAAAAGGGCGTAAAGGCCATTACCGTGAACTATTTGAACAAATCCGGAAACAGGGATTCTTAAAAGTCAGAATCGACAGGGAGATCAGGGAGATCACGCACGGGATGCAGCTCGACCGGTATAAGATCCACGATATCGAAACCGTGATCGATCAGATCACGATAAAACCTGATTCAAAGAACCGGCTGGCCGGATCGGTCAACCTTGCCATGCATCATGGAAAAGATGTGTTGATGGTTTTTGATACTTCCGGCGACCGGGTACGCCATTTCAGCCGTCTCTTAATGTGCCCCACTTCCGGTATTTCCTATGAAGAACCGGAACCCAACACCTTCTCATTCAATTCGCCTTACGGAGCCTGCCCGAAATGCAACGGGCTCGGGACTATTTCGGAGATCGACATCAGCAAGATCATCCCTGATCGTTCGAAAACCATCCGCAAAGGAGGCATTGTTCCTCTCGGAGAATACAAGAACAATTGGATCTTCAAGCAAATGGAAGCCATTGGCGAAAAATACGGCTTCGACCTGAATACGCCTATCGCGGAAATCCCTGATAACGCCATCAATGTAATTCTTAATGGTTCCGATGAGATCTTCCGCGTGAAGAACGATTACCTCGGTGTAACCTCCACTTATGCATTAAATTTTGAAGGGATCGTCAGTTTTATCAATTCCCAGCAGGCTGAATCGGCGCCTTCGGGTATCCTGAAATGGGTCAGCAGCTTCATGAACAAGAGTATTTGTCCTGAATGCAATGGCGATCGGCTGAAGAAGGAATCGCTTCATTTCAAAATCGGGAATTTAAACATCGCAGACCTTTCAAATATGGATCTGAACCGTCTCAATGAGTGGTTCTCGGAACCGGAGATGTTCCTTGATGAAAGGAAGATGGTCATTGCCTTTGAGATCATCCGTGAGATTCGCAGCAGGATCCAATTCCTGCTCGATGTTGGAATCGGTTATCTTACCCTGAACCGGACAGCCAGGAGCCTTTCCGGAGGCGAGTCGCAGCGTATCCGCCTGGCCACCCAGATCGGGTCACAGCTGGTAGGTGTGCTATACATCTTGGATGAACCCAGCATCGGCCTTCACCAGCATGATAACATGAGGCTGATCAATGCCCTGAAAAACCTCCGGGATACCGGGAATTCCGTCATCGTGGTGGAACATGATAAAGAAACCATCCTGGCTGCCGATTATGTAGTGGATATCGGGCCGGGTGCCGGGGTTCACGGGGGAAGGATCGTAGCCTGCGGAACGCCTGCGGAGATCATGCATTCCTGCAGCCTTACCGGCGATTACCTCAACGGGCGGAAATCCATTGAGATCCCGAAGCAACGCCGCCCTGGTAAAGGGAAATACATGACCCTTCACGGCGCCTCCGGCAACAACCTGAAGAATATAGAACTTGTACTTCCGCTTGGGAAACTGGTCTGTGTCACCGGATTATCGGGAAGCGGCAAATCCTCCCTGATCAATGAAACACTTTATCCCATCCTCAGTAAGCATTTTTACAAATCGGATCAAAAGCCCCTGCCATACCTGTCGATCGATGGAATAAAAAATATCGATAAAGTCGTAGAAGTTGACCAGTCGCCCATCGGCAGAACTCCCCGTTCAAATCCTGCTACCTATACCAAGGTCTTCGATGAGATCAGGAAACTCTTTGCAGAACTTCCCGAATCAAAGATCCGGGGATACAAACCCGGAAGATTCTCTTTCAATGTAAAAGGCGGACGTTGTGAAACCTGCAAGGGGGCCGGGTTGAGAGTGATCGAGATGAATTTCCTACCGGATGTATATGTCCTTTGCGAAACCTGCAACGGGAAACGGTATAACCGTGAAACACTGGAAGTCAGGTTTAAAGGAAAGTCGATCAACGATGTGTTGAATATGACGATTGAACAGGCCGTGGAGTTTTTCGAAAATGTCCCGTTGATCCTGCATAAGATCAAGACCTTGCATGAGGTTGGTCTCGGGTACATCACCCTTGGTCAGCAATCCACCACCTTATCGGGGGGTGAGGCACAACGTGTAAAACTGGCTGCAGAATTATCTAAAAACGATACCGGAAATACCCTTTACATCATGGATGAACCTACCACCGGACTGCATTTCGAAGATGTGAAGGTGCTGTTGCATGTGCTGAACAAACTGGTGGATAAAGGGAATACGGTATTGATCATCGAACACAACCTGGAGGTGATCAAAGTGGCGGATCACATTATCGACCTTGGGCCTGAGGGCGGAGTGAACGGCGGGCAGATCATCTGTGAAGGCTCACCGGAAGAGATCATCCATCATCCCACGAGTCTGACAGCATTGCATTTAAAACCCATGTTTACATCAGTTTAAATCCTAATTTTACAGAACCAATACTCATTAGTTTACTATGGAAAATCAGGAAATCGAAAAAATAAAGGAATACATCCATCCCAAGACCTGGTCGGAAACCATTAGCCAGGATACATGGGAGATCTTCAAGGTGATGTCGGAAATGGTGGAAGGATTTCAGAAGCTGACCAGGATCGGACCTTGCGTATCGATCTTCGGCTCTGCGCGGACATCCGAAGACAACAAATATTATAAACTGACGGAAGAGATCGCTTACCTGCTCACCAAATCCGGGTTCGGGATCATTACCGGCGGGGGGCATGGGATCATGGAGGCCGCTAACAAAGGCGCTCATTTTGCCGGCGGAAAGTCCGTAGGGTTGAACATTGCATTGCCCTTTGAACAAAAGCCCAATGCCTTTATCGACAGCAATAAACTCCTGACCTTTGATTATTTCTTTGTCAGGAAGACCATGTTTCTGAAATACTCCATGGGGTTTATTGCCATGCCGGGCGGGTTTGGCACCCTGGATGAATTGACGGAAGCAATAACGCTGATCCAGACGCATAAACTCGTCCGTTTCCCTATTGTCCTAGTCGGTAAGGATTACTGGGAAGGAATGATCCAATGGATCAAAACAACTGTATTGATTGAGAAGAATATATCGCCCGAAGACCTTGACGTTTTCACTATTGCAGACACTGCTACTGAAGCCGTTAAATTTATCAACGATTTCTACACCCAATATGAACTTAAACCCAACTTCTGACACCCTTACACCGATTGGTACTCATTGATATTTATCGTACCTTTGTATTATTATAAGAACCATGAATGCCCAGAAAGAAAGCAAAAAACCAGGTCGAACTTCTGTCTGAAGCAGTTGCAGAGGCATTGCTTGACAAAAAGGCAAAAGACCCGGTACTATTGGATTTTAGGAAGTTAGACAGTTCCCTGTGCGATTCCTTTATCATTTGTCATGGCACCTCGCGTACCCAGGTTGAAGC
>PLMO01000038.1 GCA_003142515.1 Bacteroidales bacterium | reverse complement strand
TGTCCTTTCAAATGGCAAGGCAGGACTGATCGACCTGAACCTGAACCAGCCGCAGAAAGTGTTGAATGCATCGGCATATGATGGCCAGCTGGCTGATTATGGTATGATGGTCCTGAGCGGTCGACCGAAATCGGGTCAATCGCTGGAGGAAGTCAGGGATCTGTTGATTCAGCAGGTGGAGCTTCTTAAAAAAGGAGAATTTCCCAGATGGTTACCCGAAGCAGTACTCAACAATGCCCGCTTTGATCTTTTGAAACAATATGAATCGAACCAGGGCAGGGCGATGGCAATCTCACATGCCTACCTGAACGATATTCCTTATAAGGATTTCACGGCGTACATCGAAAAAATGGGTAGAATCAGGAAGGAAGATATAATTGCATTTGCCGGCAGGCATATGCATAACAATCCCGTGATCATCTACAAAAAGCAGGGGCCACCTGAAGAGGTGCCGAAAGTAAGCAAGCCTCCT
The DNA here is from genome assembly GCA_003142515.1 of Bacteroidales bacterium. Classification (GTDB taxonomy): domain Bacteria; phylum Bacteroidota; class Bacteroidia; order Bacteroidales; family FEN-979; genus FEN-979. The sequence continues at coordinate 6,883 of PLMO01000038.1, read as the reverse complement.
ATCACCCCAATACACATCAACCGTGATCAGGAATCTGCTTTCCTGAAAAAAGTGAAGGAAACGAGGATCCCGGATGTACAACCTGAATTCCTTGATTATTCGAAGGACATTGAAATACTGCAACAGACGAATTCCACCCGAATCCTTTACAAGGAAAATACCGAGAATGGAACCTTTCACCTGGAATACTACTACAAAATGGGTAAAAACCATGATAAGGTAATGAATTTTGCCATTGACCTGCTCCCATACCTCGGAACGTCGAAACATACCGTGGAAGAGATCAACCTGGAGTTCTACCGTCTTGCCTGCACATTCCAGGTGAATACAACGGATGATGAGACATCGCTTTCCCTCAGCGGATTGAGTNNAACGAAGTATTTTCTGCATTGATCAGTTTTGGTATCTATGGGCCTTCTTCCCCTTATAAAAATATCCTGACGGAAAGTGAACTCCGGTCGCTGTCAGTTCTGGAGCTGGTCGGGAAAATCAAAGATCTCAGGAATATCAGGCACGACATCCTTTATTATGGGGATGCCAAGACAGCTGAACTTACAGGTCTACTTGAAAAATACCATTCAGGCCCGTCTGCTTTAAAGCCGGTTCCTGCACCACTGGTATTCCGGGAAAAAGAAACGCTTGAAAATACGGTGTTATTTGCCCCTTATGACGCCAAGCAGGCAAAACTCCATACTCTTATCAAGGGAGGCCGGTACAACCGTTCCCTGGCGCCTGTAATTGCCCTGTTTAACTTGTATTTCGGAAGCAATATTGTTTTCCAGGAACTACGGGAAAAAAGAGCACTGGCTTATACCGCAACCTCGCGATACCAGGAACCGACTGATCTTGAAAAGTCATACCTGAATAAGGGTTTCATTGCAACTCAGAATGACAAGATTATGGATGCTTTTGTCGCCTTCGATGGACTTTTTAAAGTCCTTCCTGTTTCTGAAAGTACATTCCATGGATCAAAATATGCCTTGTTAAACAAAATCAGTACGGAAAGAATCCACAGGATGAACAGCATCTGGAATTTTCTGAATGCAGAAAAACTCGGTCTTAAGCAGGATATTCGTAAAGATATATTCGAGAAAGTTGCAGAAATGACCTTGGATGATATGATCACATTTGAGGATAAGTACCTGAAGCACAAAGCAAAAACTTACTTAGTTCTGGGCAGGGAATCGGCCATCGATTTTAATGCGCTCAGGCAGATCGGGCCTGTTAAAAAACTAACACTGAAAGACCTTTTCGGGTATTAATATCATCTCCTTATTGACTTCCGGATTTTTAAGTATTATCTTTATGGCATTAACCAATCCTCATGCCATAACTTTTCCCGTTTCCTGCATTTAAACGTAGAGGGAGAATCTTGGCTATAAACAAAACCAAAATTCAACATATGAAAAAATGTTTTACACTTCTCGTTATTGCCCTGTTTACGGTGGCTTCCTGGGCACAGAATGCCGATTATCTTCTGAAGAAAGATTTTCAATCGGAAAAGAAAAAGATCTCTGAAGGGATCGATGTTGCGAAGAAAGCAGGATTTGATGCAAAAAAAATCGCAACGAAACAACTAACTGTCGTTGACAGCTTAGCGAAAAGCCTTTCCGCAAATGAGAAAGCGGTTAAACAAACCAATGATTCCCTGCAAAAAATTGCAACACGATTCAATGATCTTGATGCCAGGGTTAGCAAAACCAGCATGAACGCACAGAATTACCTCCTACTGGCCGTTATTGTCATCGCCATTATTTTCCTGCTGCTCCTGGCTCTTGTTTTCTTCCTGAAGAGCAAATCCGATGAGAGTGTCCGTGAATTATCCGAAGAAAACATGAAATTGGACGAATCAGTGAAACAGGAATTTGTTTCTATACAAAAAGAAATGAAGAAGGCGGCTGACTCGTTTTCTTTGTCTTTGCACGAATTTTCAACTAATCTTTCTGCAGAGATAAAGCAATGTGAAGAGAAACAACGAAACTTTGCCACCGAACTCGATGAATTTGTTGACAAAGTCGTGAAAGAGCAAGCACATCATATATCAGGGGTCGATGAAAAGTTCAAAGAATTATCATCGAAATTGAATACGGAAAAAACTGAACATAAGAATCTTCACGACAAGATCGAATCGGAAGTAAAAGGAATACGGTCATTACATATAAAAGATGTAGAGGAAATCAAGGCAAAACTTAAGCCTTAACTCCTTTACAAATCATTTTACCCCGGGTTGAGAGGTTCCGGATTCTTTGGTTTCTTTTGGCTTCAGTGGAATGATACCACCCATTTCACTGAGTACATTTACGAGATCTGAGCCAGCAGGAACGACGAATTTTGCATTTTCTTTGAGGGAGGTTTCCAGTGCCTGGATTCTCCGTAACAGTTGGGCATTCCCGATAAAATACTTTTCGGCAGCCTCATTGACAAGTTGAATGGCCTGTGCTTCGCCTTCTGCACGAAGAATAGCACCTTGTTTGAACCCTTCTGCTTTCCGGATCTCGGCGCGTTTTTCCCCGTCGGCCCTGGTTTCGGTAGCCGTTGCAAAATCGATGGCAGCGATTTTTTCATTCTCTGCTTTAACGATCTTGTTCATCGTCTCCTGTACATCTTTCGGAGGTTCAATTTCCTTTAATTCGGTACGTATGATCTCGATGCCCCAATGGCTGGTCTCAGAGAGCAAGGTCGTATGGAGGTCTTTATTGATTCTTCCACGTTCGCTGTTTGCTGATTTCAGGGTAAGGGTGCCGATGATGTTACGAAGTGTGGTGCGGGCCAGGTTTACGATTTGGTACTCTATACTGTTGACATTATACTGAGAAAATTTCACACTGTCCTCATCCGATTTGATCTTGAAATAAACCTGGGCGTCAACTTTTGCATTGAGGTTATCATTGGTAATGATCTCCTGGGGTTCAGCATTGATCATTTTTTCGGTGACATTTACCTGGTACATTTTTTCAATTACCGGCACGATCCAGTGAAAGCCCGACAATGAAAAACGGTTGTATTTCCCGAGCCTTTCAACCAATCCGCGATGGGTGGGCCGGACAATCCTTACACCGGAAAAGAAAAGAAGTACAAAAAACCCGATGACAATAACGGAAATCGAAATGTTCATAATTAAAGTTTTAATTGTTTGACAATCAGTTTCAGGAGAAATTCATTCTCTCCTTCATGGACAAATATAGTGAAAATTATTAATTTAGCTCATCCAATCTTGAGGTTAAAAAAGAAAAGCTAGTTTAAAATAAAAATAACAAACACATGAAAGAGATCAATTCACCCGGTGAATTTTTAGAGACGGTCAATGCATTCCGTATCAGCAGAATCGTCCTTACAGCGCATGAACTGGACCTTTTTACAATTTTAAAAGACGGTCCGCTAAGCTCACCGATTGTGGCAAAGTCAATAGGGGCCAATGAACGTGCTACCGATCGGCTCATGAATGCATTGGTTCCCATCGGGCTGTTGAAAAAATCAGGTAGTCAATTTTCCAATACGGATTTTTCGATCCGTTTTCTGATCAAAGGACAGCCCAATTACATGGGTGGCCTCGCCCACCTGGTGCATCTGTGGAAGACCTGGAGCACATTAACGGAAGCCGTAAAAGCCGGAACCTCGGTAGCTGTGAAACAGCCGATCGGTGAACGGGAAGAAGCCTGGCTCGAATCCTTTATTGCTGCCATGCATTCAAGAGCCATACAACAGGCAAAAGAGATTGCAGCAGTGCTCGATCTTTCACAAACCAAAAGCGTGCTGGATATTGGCGGGGGATCAGGTGCATTTACGTTTGAATTCATCCGGGAAAACCCTGTGATCAGTGGAACCATCTTCGACCTTCCCAATGTGATCCCGATCACCCGGCAATATATTTCACGGGAAGGATTTGATGATTCGGTTACTACGCTCGCCGGTGATTACCTGAAAGACAAATTAGGTTATGATTATGACCTGGTTTTACTTTCTGCAGTTCTTCATATCAATTCGCCTGAAGAAAATAAGCTTCTCATTAACAAATGCGCCGAATCTTTGAATCCCGGTGGTCAGCTGGTCATTCTTGACCATATCATGACGGATGACCGGACAGGTCCGGCCGCGGGCGCTTTCTTTGCCCTGAATATGCTGGTAGGAACTGAAAAAGGAGACACCTACACAGAAAAAGAGATTAAAACATGGATGCAGAGTGCTGGATTTAAATACATCCGGAGAAGAGATACTCCCCAGGGATCGAACATGATGATCGGGATCAAATAATTTACGATTTACGATTTACGATTTCTCCATCTTCCATCCTCCATTATCCATTATCAATTATCAATTACCCTGCCCTTGGATCCTTCTTCAATGGCATCTTCGCCATCTTCTGAACTTCCATGCTGGGAAACCCGAATTCTTCCACGATCTTTCCCAGAACAAGGTAGATCCCGTCGCCATGGAAAGGATAATTCTTCACGGAATCGGGAAAATGAACCGTGTCAAAGAAATGGCCTGTAATATCGATAAACGTTCCAAAGTGCATCCATTCCTTTTTCACGGTCTTCACATATTTTATCGTCACAAGCTGGCCCAGCATCCGTACCTTCTTCCCTAAGGAACCGATCATGTCCTTTGCCATAATTTCCCCGCGGAATGAGGTTTCGAGCAGGTCGAAATAGGTATGTTTAACCGGAAACCCGAGCAGTTCAACTTCATCGTAAACATCTTCTACTGTATNNATAGAGGATGGAGGATGGAGAACCCGGGATCGGGGTTTCGAAGGTTCAGCATTTTTGCCCAGTAACAGGTGGGTTTCCCAGAGAAGTTGGGCTTTGGTTTTACCGGTAAAGCGGAATGCTCCGATTCGGATAAGGATGATCATTTGTTCAAGCGTCGTTCCCGTTCTCACGATAAAATCCTCCAGACCGAGAAATTCGCCATTCGCTTTTCGCTCTTCGCTGATGGCCTTACCTACCTGGCTTTCCAGGTTTGCCACATGAACAAATCCCACATAAATGTCGGTTCCTGCGATGCTTGTTTTATATTCGCCGCGGTTGACACAGGGAAGATGAAGGGTGGCACCACAGTTGCGGGCCTCATTGAAGTAAACCCAGGAGCTGTAAAACCCGCCGAAATTGTTGATCACACCGGTCATGAATTCCAATGGGTAATGGGCTTTCAGGTAGAGGCTCTGGTAGCTTTCCACGGCATAGGATGCCGAATGGGCCTTGGAGAAGGAATAACCGGCAAAGGATTCGATCTGCCTCCAGACCTCCTTCGTAACTTCCTCCGGGTAGCCAAAATTCCTGCAATTTTCAAAGAATTTGTCGATGATCCGTTGCAGTTCCTTTTTTGAACGATATTTCCCGCTCATGGCCCGGCGCAGGACATCGGCATCCGCCAGGTCGAGTCCGGCAAAATGGTGACAGATCTTCAGCACATCTTCCTGATATACCATTACGCCATAGGTTTCCTTCAGCTGTTCTTCCATCACAGGATGCAGGTACTTGAATTGTCCCGGGTGATGAAACCGGTAAATATACTCACGCATCATGCCTGAACGGGCCACACCCGGGCGGATGATGGAACTGGCAGCAACCAGGCTGCGATAGTTATCGCATTGCAGTTTTTTCAATAATCCGCGCATGGCAGGACTTTCCACGTAAAAACAGCCGATGGTCTCCCCCACCCTGAGCAGGTGTTTTACCTCTTCGTCTTTTTTAAATTCCTGTACCCTGTGAACATCAACATTCACGGCACGGTTCTTCAGGACGATCTCCGCAGTTTCCTTGATGTGTCCGATGCCCCGCTGGCTGAGGATATCCAGTTTTTCGAAGCCGATGTCTTCCGCTACATACATATCCCATTGCGTGGTCGGGAAACCTTTGGGAGGCATATCCAGGGCGGTATAGCAGGTGATCGGTTCATCGGAGATCAGCACTCCTCCTGCATGAATGCTGCGGATGTTCGGGAAATCGACCATCATTGCCCCGAGTTCACTGATCCTGCGGATAACCTCATTCTTATGGATCTCTTTTTCAGGATATTTCAGGAGATCGTCCATCTCCCCTTTTGGAATGCCATGTACCTTCCCCAGTTCCCGGTAGATCGAATTGCCTTTGAATGTTGACATGGCGCCCAGCAGGGCAGTATGTTTGTGGCCATAACGTTTGAAGATATAATCCAGTACTTCATCCCTTTCCCTCCATGAATAATCGATATCAAAATCGGGAGGAGAGGTTCGTTTCGGGTTGATAAAGCGTTCGAAGTAAAGATCAAGTTCGATGGGATCCACATCGGTGATCTTCAGGCAATAGGCCACGATGCTGTTGGCGCCGCTGCCACGGCCCATATGGTAAAATCCCCGCGACATGGAATAACGGATGATGTCCCAGGTTATCAGAAAATAGGATGAAAATCCCATTTTATCGATGATCTCCAGTTCATGCCTGACCCGTTTTGCTGCTTCGCGGTTGGACTTGCCATACCGGTATACCAACCCGTCATTGGCCAGTTTTTCAAGAAGGGTTTTGTCATCATAGGAATTCCCGGTAAAGGTTTTTCTGTTTTTATGAGAAGAAAAATCAAAATCGATCGAGCATTTCCCGAGCAATTGTTCCGTATTCCGGATCAGCTGAGGGTAGTCTTTATAAAGATCCCTCACTTTCCCTTCCGGGATCATCATTTCGTCCGGAGCAGCCAATTGCTTAGGGCTAAGCCGGCTGAGGAGGATGTTGTTATCGACAGCCCGCAGGTTGCAGTGCAGGTCGTATTCCTTTTCATTGGTAAATGTAACCGGGGCAAGAATGACCGCGCGATCAAGAATATTTTTGTCATTGATGGTTGCCAGTTTGCGGATAAATGAAGGAGGAACGCCAAAAAGTTGGCGAGTTGGCGAGTTGGCGAGTTG
>PLMO01000075.1 GCA_003142515.1 Bacteroidales bacterium | reverse complement strand
CACCTGCTGCATGCAGCCCTGCGCAAGATACTCGGGAAGCATGTGGAACAAAAAGGATCATATGTGGATGAAGATCATCTTCGTTTTGACTTCACGCATTTTGCAAAAATGACAGACGAAGAGATTAAAAAAACAGAAGAGATCGTAAACCAGAAGATCCAGAACAACATTGTGCTTTACGAAGAACGGTTGATGACCATTGAGAAAGCAAAGGAGATGGGGGCTATGGCCCTTTTCGGGGAAAAATACGGGGATACAGTAAGGGTTGTGGTTTTTGATAAGGACTTTTCCGTTGAGCTTTGTGGGGGAACCCATGTATCAGCCACCGGGCAGATCGGGCTTTTCAAGATCATTTCCGAAGGCGCCATTGCAGCCGGGATCCGGAGAATTGAAGCCATCACGGGGGAAAAGGCCTTGGAATATTATAACGACCGTATCACCCTTCTTGAGGAGGTGAAGGAGATGCTCAGAAACCCGAAAGATGTTATCAAGGGATTAAAGACCGTGCTGGAAGAAAACCAGGAATTAAAGAAACTGGCAGGCGAATATGAAAAACTGAAGCTGAATGAGGTCCGGGAGGCGATAGCATTAAAGATCCAAAAGGTGAATAGCATTTATTTCCTTGCCGAAAAAGTGGAACTGAGTGTGGATGCTGCCAAAATTCTTGCCTTTGAATTGAGCAAAACAATCGATCCCCTTTTCCTTGTACTGGCTTCGGAAAATGATGGAAAAGCAAACCTCACTGTGATGATCTCTGAAAGCCTCATTAAAGAAAAGGGATTCAATGCAGCCACTATCATCCGTGAACTTGCAAAAGAGATCCAGGGAGGCGGTGGCGGACAACCGCATATTGCAACAGCTGGCGGGAAGAACCCGGCAGGGATACCGGCAGCGTTGGAAAAAGCAAGAACGTTCATTAAATAATTTACGAGGTACGATTTTCGATTTTCGATTGCATTTTACGATTTTAGATTTTCGATTTAATAATTCACTATTTTAGATTTTATCATTTTACCATTTTACTATTTTACCATTTCCCAGGTATGACGCCAGCTGAAAAGGAACGATTCAGGAAGGAAAAGTAGAAACTACTGCGTTAGCGCCTTCATGGCATTAACGAGGTATTGAACTTCGCCGGTATGAAGTTCAATGTAGCCGTTGTCCGGAACAAAATGTTGGCCATCGGTTACGATCCAATACATAAAATCGACCATTTCCCTTGTCCTGGGTTTCCCTTTTGAAACTAAGTAAAGATTCCGGATCAGCGAACAGGGATATCTGCCCAGCCACATGGCGCGTTGAAGGTGGTCATAGGAGTCGAATATTTTTGCGTTGCCTTCCAGTTTTTCTTTTCCGAGAAAATTGATTGGAACCACTTTCAGATCGTCCAGAAACTCTTTTTTAACGGGATCGAATGCATAGATGAAGTTGCAATAACTCAGCGCCAGGGGATCACTTTTAACCTGGTTGATCAACTCATTCTCTCCTATTACCGATATGCCATTAATTTCCTTAACGTCAATCCATAGATATTTGGCAAGTGTTGTGGTAGCACCGGATGAATCTCCACGGACGTAAACTTTTACAGGATCCTTTCCTGATTTACCGGCAAGTTCTCCCCAGGTTTTGGTATTTTTCCCGGAGAAAAGATCGACCAGGTTATCTCTCGTGATCCCTTTTTCCATGATTTCACGGAGGTAGGGATTCTTGGCACTGATTATCGGAACAACGCCAAGACGCGCCACGGGTGCAATCCACAACAAGGAATCTGTTCCCTTGGGAATTTCTTCGGAAATCATTGCCAGGTCGACTTTCCCGGCCAGAATATCGCGAAGGCCCTGACCGGAACCATTGACATCCAGTTTGAATTTTACATAAGCATGTGACTTCTGGAACTCAGCCATCCATACCTGCATGACAGGCGCCAATGCATAAGCGCCACTGATTGTTATCAGATCAGAATGCGACAACACAGTAGCGCCTTGTTTATTCGTTTTACTGTTACAACAGGTAAGAAGGAAAATGATGAAACCGAAGAGGAGGTAAAATTTAGTTTTCATGGAAGTTTGGTATTGGTATATACTCCCCGAAAGATAGGAATTTCTTTTGATATTATCAAAAAAAACAGCGCTTTTTTTTAAATTATGAATTATGAGGTTGAATTATGATTCTTGAATAAGTCGGAAGTCCTATCTTTTATGCTGGTCCGTTATGATTGAAGTGACTCATAATTCAAATTTCCACATTCATAATTCATAATTAAAACGATTTTTGTATTTCCCGTTTTACTTCTTCCAGGGCAATGTCCACTGCGGATTTTTCCTCTGCAAGAACCAGTTCCAGCAACATCCTCACCATCTCGCCGGAAGGGGCATTTTCGGATACTTTCATGGATGCGGTATTGATCAGCCGGATGGTTTCTTCTTTCGCATTCCTGACCAATTCCCAGGCTTTGGAAGAGATATAAAGCTGCTGCGACAGGTTGTACTCAAATTCCTCACGGATAGCGCCGACCAATGCAGCCTGGAATTGAAGGGCATTCATCTCAGGCCGGTTGATCCGCATGATGAGGTTGTTCAATGCAATACGGTCAAGAAAAAGGACGATGCGTTCACAGGCCTGTAAGCGTATAGGAAGTATGATCCTTTGTTCTTCTCCCTGCGGCTGTATCTGGACAGGTTGTTTCTTATGAGAAAAATAATACCTAAGGATGACTATGGCTGAAACCAATAACAGCCCTATGGCTACGATGATCTTCAGAAGAGAAAAAAGAAATATTTCCATGATTGAATTTTTTACAAATCTAATTCAAAAACAGGTATCAAATGCAAATGCAATCTGTCGGTTAATTCATTTTTTGAGGTTATTGACGAAGATGAATTACACCAGCCTTCAGGCTGGGGATTTTATTCTTGATTTCTTCTGATAGATAAGTAAAAAACATATTCCCGATCAATTTCTGATTTTGTGAGTTTATATCATTTTTATTTGAAGGAAGACAACCTCTGTGGTCATTTTATGTCTTTGATTATGATTAGCAAACCTTTACATTTGCATTATTCAATTCTGACAAAATGAAAAGAGTTCTCCTCTCTTTTCCTTTTCTTTTTCTGATCATAGCTCTTTTATGCGGTCCGGTCATGTTTTTGGCCTTAAATAAACGCTATCATGTATCATTTTTGTTGCGATATGTATTTTTCTGATGGATATCTCATAATATGAAGCATATTTTATTCTTCATCGGCATTTTTTGTTATCCGTTTATTTTACAGGCGCAATGGTACCCTGCTCCGATGCCCACCACTCAAAACTTTTTTGCAATTACATTTACGGACACGCTCCATGCATATATCCCGGTCTCGAATGGTCCCATTCTTGAATCATCTGACGGAGGCATAACCTGGCAAACAGTACCTACTGGTACAACAAACCCCCTGGCAGACATTCGTTTCCCGACAGCTTCCATAGGGTATTCTGTTGGCTGGGGTGGTGTCATTGTTAAAACGATCAATGCAGGAAATACCTGGTCAATCATTAATTCTCCGACTAACAAAGTATTGCGTGGTGTCTATTTCTTAAATCCAGATACAGGTTTTATCTGCGGGCAGGGTGAATGTATTTACAGAACAACAAACGGTGGAACGACATGGGTCCAGCAAAACACAGGATCATATTGGCTGCGTAAGTTTTCATTTCCCACTCCACAAATAGGTTATTGCGATGGCGACAACATGTTAATTTATAAAACAACCGATGGAGGCCTGACATGGAATCAACTGCCCGGAAGTGGCGGTTCAAACCTTACCGATATTCAATTTCTGACTGTGGATACCGGTTATGTTTGCGGCTACAATGGATATGTGGCAAAATCTTTTAATGGCGGTCAGACCTGGCATGTTTTGAATACAGGGACAACTACAAACTTTGAGGGACTATGGTTCTTTAATTCACAGGCAGGTTACTGCGTGGGAACTCCAGGCATTATAATGAAAACTACTGATGGTGGCGTAACATGGACACAGGAAACATCCGGCACCAGTGTTACTTTGGAGCATCTTTATTTTATCCACCCGTATAAAGGATTCATTTGCGGTTTTGTTGGCACCTTGCTGGAAAACTGCCTGCCGGCACCTGGCCCTATTACGGGACCGTCACCTGTATGCCAGGGAGATACGGGGAAGATATACTCGGTAAATCCTGTTACCGACGCTACCGGATATCATTGGAATTTACCTCCCGGCGTGATCATCACTTCAGGGAGCAACACCAATATCATTACTGTTACATACACCGCAACTTCCGTTTCAGGATCGTTTTCGGTATATGCTTTCAAATCTTATTGCAATGGCAACATCTCCCCGTCTTTTCCGGTGATAGTGAATCCTTCTCCCCTTATTACAGTAAATGGACCTGACCAGGTATGTTTTAACTCTAATTATAATTATACGACACAACCGGGCATGAGCAATTATTTCTGGAATATATCTTCAGGAGGCATTATAACTGCTGGTGGAACCCCGGCGGATAATACAGTGGCAGTGACCTGGAATACAGTCGGATCACAGACGGTATCAGTGAATTATACGAATGTCAATGGATGCATTGGGGCTGCTCCTGCTATAGTTAACGTTAATGTTAATCCTCTTCCGGTTCCCACCATTACGGGACCTGCTTCTTCCTGCGTTATATCAACAGGAAATGTCTATTTAACAGCAGCAGGCAAAACGAATTACCAATGGAGTATTTCTGCCGGTGGAGTGATCACTTCAGGAGGCACGACCACAGATAATACAGTTACAGTGACATGGAATACTGCCGGAACCCAGCATGTCTATCTCAGTTATACGGATACTGATGGATGTGAAGCAGGCGCTCCTGCTGATTATATTGTCACCACAACTCCAGGTCCACCTGTGAATGTAACCATCACTGCCTCTTCCTATAATGTTTGTTCAGGAACACAGGTTACCTTTACAGCAACACCAGCTTATGGCGGAACAACCCCGGTTTATCAATGGAAGGTAAACGGGATAAATTCAGGTACAGATTCGTCAGGCTTCACTTATACTCCGGTGAATAGTGATGTTGTAACCTGTATTTTGACTTCTTCACTTACAGAGTGCATATCAAACAACCCTGCGACTTCCAATGGAATCACCATGGTTGTAAATCCGATACTGCCCGTAACTATTTCCATCGCTGCATCTGCAAATCCTTGCTGCCAGGGAAGTCCGGTTACATTTACCGCCACACCCACGTATGGAGGGACAACACCATCTTACCAATGGAAAGTAAACGGGATCAATTCCGGAACCAATAGCTCTGTCTATACCTATAACCCGGCAAACGGTGACCAGGTTTATTGTATTCTTACTTCATCCGAACTATGTACATCCGGTAATCCAGCATCCAGCATCACTATCATAATGGTTGTAAATACAGTATTAACCGCAGGAGTCAGCATCACCGCATCATCCAATCCATTCTGTCCGGGATCGTCAGTTACATTCACTGCGACACCTGCAAATGGAGGATCGGCGCCTGCATACCAATGGAAATTAAATGGAGCCAATGCCGGCACAAACTCAAACACATACGCCTATAACCCTGCAGGTGGTGACAGCGTTCGTTGTGTTATGACATCAAACCTGGATTGTGTTACCGGTAGTCCTGCAAGTTCATCAAAGATCATCATGAATGGTTCTTTAGCTCCAATTGTAACCTTCACCTCATGCTTTGATACGATTACGACAGTTAATGCAAAACCAATCAAGTTGAAAGGAGGAATTCCCCTGGGCGGAACATATTCGGGACCCGGGGTTAATTCTCTGACAGGTATCTTCACCCCGGCAACAGCCGGTATTGGCACGAAGACTATCACTTACACTTACACGAATGCCGTACTCTGCAGCGCTTCAAAATCAATTTCCATCCACAATCTTTCATCTTCCATCTTCAGTTGCGGAAACCCGTTAACGGATATCCGGGATAATAAGGTCTATCAGACTGTTCAGATCGGTTCCCAATGCTGGCTGGCTGCAAACCTGAACTACGGAACAATCCTTGCTTCCTCACAGGATCAAAGAGACAACTGCATAGCGGAGAAATACTGTTATAACGATAATCCGGCCAACTGCACAAGCCAGGGAGGACTTTACCAGTGGGATGAACTTATGCTTTACGATGATACTCCCGGCGATCAGGGCTTTTGTCCTCCTGCCTGGCATATTCCGACAGAAAACGATTGGAACACTTTATTTGCAAATTGGACAAATAATGGCTTTGCAGGAAGCCCTTTGAAATATTCCGGATACTCAGGTTTCATTGCACTTTTATCCGGAGCAAGATATATAAACAAAAACTGGGATCTTCAGGGCTTTGTCACCTTCTTCTGGTCGTCAACCCCACGAAGCAGCACACAAGCGTGGGCACACGGGATGAATGATCCTGATCCGAGTGTTTCTATCTATCCGGCTTCTCGTGTGAATGCATTCTCAGTCCGGTGTCTCAAAGATTAACTGGCGAACAGTCTTTAGCCAAATCACCTCACCCCAAGCCCCTTTCCTGAAGGAAAAGGGTTAAACGCGAGTTTTACTTCCTTTCTCCTTCCTAGGCTGGGGTAATTCATATTTTCCCTAATTTTACACTTGAATCCTGCCATGGAAAGTTCATCCAGGCCTTCGAAATTCTGAACCCTCAGATATAATGCAAAAAGTTATCGAATTTTTAAAGAAACACCTGGCAGCATGCCTCATTCTTTCAACAAGTCTGGTATTGGGATGCATGACGTTTGGAGATTATGGGATCGCGTGGGATGAACCGCTGCAAAGAGAGATCGGCCAGAAGACTTATAATTATATTTTCAAGGGAGATAAAACACTCAACAATTTCAAAAACCGCGACTATGGCGTGGC
>PLMO01000181.1 GCA_003142515.1 Bacteroidales bacterium | reverse complement strand
TATTTCGTTTGGAAAAAAATGAGTTGTGAGTAGAAGGTGGAGGATGGAGAATAGAAGATGGAGAATAGAAGATGGAGAATAGAAGATGGAGAATAGAAGATGGAGAATAGAGGATGGAGAATAGAGGATGGAGAATAGAGGATGGAGAATGGAGGATGGAGAATAGAGGATGGAGAATAGAGGATGGAGAATAGAGGATGGAGAATAGAGGATGGAGAATAGAGGATAGAGAATAGAGGATAGAGAATAGAAGTTGGAGGTAAGAGAATAGAAAATGGCGAAAGTCTAAAGGCGAATAGCGAACAACGAAAAGCGAATGGAGACCTGAGATGGAAGTCAATTAATGACTTTACGAACTTTATGAACTTTATAAACTTTATGAACTTTATGAACTTTAATAAAAAGATCTTCTTTCTCCCGGTATTCCTCCTCTGGACCATAACACTGGCGGCCCAGGATATTCCTGAACGGCCTGTTCCTCCCCGCCTGGTTAACGATTATGCCGGAATTCTATCCCCGGATGAAGCAAACCGGCTTGAACAAAAACTGGTATCCTTTAATGATTCCACTTCAACCCAGATTGTCCTGGTCATCGTGAAATCGCTGAATGGCTACGACAAGAATGACTTTGCACAGCGACTGGGACAGAAATGGGGTGTCGGGCAGAAAGGGAGAAACAATGGAGTGGTCATCCTGGTAAAGCCCAAATATCTGAATGAAAAAGGCGAGGCATCGATTCAAACCGGTTATGGCATGGAAGGCGTATTGCCTGATATCACCTGCAAGCAGATCGTCGATAATGAGATGATCCCGAAATTCGCACAGGGTGACTATTATAATGGTGTTTCAGCCGGGATAGCCATGGTGATGTCGATTACGAAAGGTGAATTTACAGCCGACCAATACGGCAAAAGAGCCAGGCAGCAGAAGCCTTATGGCATCTTGGTTCCCATTATCATCCTGATGATCATTGTCTTCTGGATAAGGATGAATCGGGGAGGAACACATTCTGTTGGAAAGAGCCTTCCATTCTGGACATCTCTTTTCCTTCTCGGGTCCATGGGACGTGGGGGCAGTGGCAGCTGGGGGAATTTTCAATCCGGTGGCGGCGGCTTCGGAGGCGGTGGCGGAGGAGGATTCGGTGGGTTCGGCGGTGGTGGTTTCGGAGGCGGAGGCGCAGGAGGTAGTTGGTGAGGTTAAATAGCGAAAAGAAAATATTTCTCTTTTATTACGACGGTTTTCGCAATATGGCCATAGGTAAAAAACTCTGGATCATCATCCTTATCAAACTTTTTATTCTCTTCTTTATCCTTCGTCTATTTTTCTTTCCTGATTTCCTCAAGTCAAAGTTCAGCAATGACAAGGATCGCGGGGATTATGTGCGGGAGCAGCTGATCCGAAGAAAATAATAATTTACATTTTTTTATATTTTACTTTTTTTTCTACTTTTGACCTTGCGCATTGGAAACTGATTTTCTTCTATTCATTAATAATCCTGCTTATGATTCTTAACATTGACCCTGGAATTGTGGATTGGTCCAGGGCGCAGTTTGCATTAACCGCAATCTATCACTGGTTGTTTGTGCCGCTGACGCTTGGCTTATCCTTTCTGGTTGCCATAATGGAGACCATCTATGTAAAAACCGGAAACCCGGAATGGAAGCGGATCACGAAATTCTGGATGACTCTTTTCGGGATCAATTTCGCCATCGGGATAGCCACGGGTATCATCCTGGAATTTGAATTTGGCACCAACTGGTCGAATTATTCCTGGTTTGTAGGCGACATTTTTGGCGCTCCTCTTGCCATTGAAGGAATCATGGCCTTTTTTCTGGAATCGACTTTCATTGCAGTCATGTTTTTCGGATGGAACAAGGTCAGTAAGAAGTTTCACCTGGCCTCCTCCTGGCTCACTGCCATCGGGGCAAATCTTTCAGCCTTATGGATCCTGGTGGCCAATGCCTGGATGCAATATCCTGTAGGAATGAAGTTCAACCCGGAAACGGCCAGGATGGAGATGCAGAACTTCTGGGATGTGCTTTTTTCGCCGGTAGCCGTTCATAAATTTCTGCATACCATTTCCTCAGGCTATGTTACTGCAGCCATCTTTATCCTGGGCATCAGCGCATGGTTCCTGCTAAAGAAGCGGGAGAACGGGATAGCGCTGAAGAGCATCCTGGTGGCTGCCATTTTCGGGCTGATCACATCGCTGTTCCTTGCCTTTACGGGTGACGGATCCGGGTATACGGTAGCACAGACACAACCCATGAAGCTGGCCGCCATGGAAGGGCTTTACAAAGGGCAAAATGCCAATGGGCTTGTTTTATTCGGCATTCCCCAGCCAGGGAAAAAAGCAGGCGATGGAAAAAATAATTTCATATTAAAAGTTGAGATTCCCGGTTTGCTTTCCTTGATGGGATATCGGAATGTGGATGCATTCGTTCCCGGTATAGAAGATATTTTATATGGCGGATATAAACCGGAGTTCCTGAATGTCCCTCATGTCGAAAAGGAGAAAGCCCTTCCGGTAAGTGAAAAGATCACCCGGGGAAAAATTGCTATTACCGCTTTCGGTAATTTCAAAAATGCGAAAAAAGCAGGAGATGAAGTTGCTGCTACCAAAGCTGACAGCGCCATGAAAGCCAACTTTGCCTATTTCGGTTACGGTTACCTGCAGTCTCCCGAAGAAGCAGTGCCCAATGTAGCCCTTACTTTTTACAGTTTCAGGATAATGGTAGCCTTTGGATTCTATTTTATTCTTTTTTTCATCATCGTTTTATATTTTTATTCAAAAAATAAACTCCAGGATAAACGTTGGTTACAATATGTTATGCTTTGGACCATTCCCGTCGTTTACCTTGCCGGGCAGGCAGGGTGGATTGTCGCGGAGGTCGGTCGACAACCCTGGGTCATACAGGACCTGTTGCCCACCCGAGCTGCGGTTTCCATGATCGAAACCACCTCGGTTCAGATCACATTCTGGCTTTTCGCCGTATTATTTACAGCTTTGCTGATCGCCGAACTAATGATCATGACCCGGCAAATCAAGTTAGGACCTAAAGATGGAGGAACCAAGTGATGTTTGAATCTCTGTCCCTGCTAACCCTGCAACAATACTGGTGGCTTATCATTTCCCTGCTGGGAGCTATTCTCGTATTCCTGATGTTTGTTCAGGGCGGGCAAACCCTGATCTTCCAGCTTGGAAAAACCGAAACCGAAAAAAAGATCCTGGTCAACAGTCTTGGCCGTAAATGGGAGTTTACCTTTACCACCCTGGTGACCTTCGGGGGAGCTTTCTTTGCCTCCTTCCCGCTGTTTTATTCAACCAGCTTCGGAGGCGCTTACTGGGTTTGGATCGTCATACTTTTCTGTTTTATCATACAGGCGGTTTCTTATGAATTCCGT
Organism: Bacteroidales bacterium; assembly: GCA_003142515.1. GTDB lineage: Bacteria > Bacteroidota > Bacteroidia > Bacteroidales > FEN-979 > FEN-979. The sequence goes on along the minus strand of PLMO01000181.1, from coordinate 9,275 downwards.
TCAAAACCGAATAATTTCCTCGGTCAGAAGACCTATGAGATCTTTCTGTTCATCAATGGAGCGCTAGGAACAATCCTGATCGGAGCTGCCGTTTCTACCTTCTTTACCGGTTCGCAATTTTCTATTCATAAGGAAAACCTGGCAGAACTTGCAAACCCTGTGATTTCACAGTGGAAGGGAGCTGCCCATGGACTCGAAGCCGTATTGAACTGGCACAATGTAGCCCTTGGACTTGCTGTTTTCTTTCTTGCACGTATTCTTGGTACGCTCTATTTTATGAATACGGTGGATGAGAAGGCAATCCTGGGAAGAGCGAAGAAGCAACTTCTGATCAATGCCATTCCGTTCCTGGTTTTCTTCCTTGTCTATGTAATTGCATTGATCCTTTCCAAAGGATTTGCAGTGGATCCCATAAACGGGACTGTTTCGATGGAAGATTTCAAATACCTTCACAACCTGCTCGCCATGCCAGTTGTGCTGATCCTGTTCCTGGTGGGAGTGGTTCTTGTTTTATGGGGAATTATTTTACCCCTCTGGAAATTTGAGAAAAGCGCGTCGAAAGGTATCTGGTTTGCCGGACCTGGTACCATCCTTACGGTCTTTTCACTCTTCCTGCTGGCAGGGTTCAATCATACGTCTTACTATCCTTCGACCTACGACCTTCAGAGTTCTCTGACTATCATGAACAGTTCATCCAGCCATTATACCCTCACTGCTATGAGTTATGTTTCATTGCTTGTACCCTTTATATTGGCTTATATCTGGTATGCCTGGCGGTCGATCAATAAGAAGAAGATTGATGCTGCCGAGATGGAGACGGAAGAACACACATATTAGCTAGCGAGTTGGTGAGTTGATGAACTGGCGAGTAGCGAAATAATTCTAATGCACCATTTCTCCTATCAGCCGTCCAATCCCATAAACCAAACCCGCGGCGAGAAGTCCGAACAGTACCTGCCGGAAACCTGAGTACCAGATACTTTTCCCGGTATAAAAGGTGATGACAGCGCCAAGGAAAAACATTCCCAGCGTACTGAAGCCAAGGCTTATCAGTACCGGGTGAAAATGACTCATTAATAAGAAAGGCAATAGCGGGATGATGGCCCCGATGGCAAAAAGGATGAAAGATGTAAATGCGGCTTCCCAGGCCGAACCTCCGAGTTCCTCGCTGTCGAGTCCCAATTCTTCCCTTACGAGGGTATCAATGGCAGATTCCTTGTTTTCAAATACCTTCTGCGCCATTTTCTCCGCTTCCTCCTTTTCCATTCCTTTCGACTGATAGATCAGGGCCAGTTCGAGCATCTCTTCTTCGGGTGAATTTTCCATCTCCTCCGTTTCAATATCGATCTGCCGCTGGTTCAGTTCACGGGAACTCTGCACTGAGAGCCATTCGCCAAGCGCCATGGAAAATGATCCTGCCAGCAACCCGGCAATTCCTGCAATGATGATCCCTTTCGATCCCACAGAAGCGCCGGCAACACCCATGATCAAGCTGAGATTGGTCACCAGGCCGTCATTAGCGCCTAATACTGCAGCACGCAAGGCATTTCCGCCTACCGATTGATGCCGGCCTTCAAGCTTTGCCAGGGTCCCTCCTTTCATCCCCGCAGAAGATTTATTGATGTTGTCGAGGATGGAAAAATGGTTCAGGATATCCGGGTTCACCTCTTCACCCTTTTCTTTCTTCGAGGTGATAACATTCTTTGCAATCATCTTCTCAGTACCCATGAGGCTGGAAGCGATCATTTGCCAGCCAAATACGGATGCCAGCCTGACCTGCATTTTCGCATGTGCAGAAGGTGGTGGAAAATCCGCATTTTCATCAGAGACCAGTATCTTCAACAATATCTTTCTGGCATGCGTTTGCTCAATGGATGACATGGTTTTATAGATATCAGCAGCTCCTGCATCAGCGGTATTTTCACTCAGTTTCTTGTAGAGATAGGATGTATCAATTTCTATTTGCAGCTGTTTGTGAAGACGGTCTTTCATATTTGAATTTTGTGTTTACAGGTATTTACGTTTTATTGGAATCAAATTTATCCAAAAACTACCACGCAAACTATTTTAACTTGTCTAACTTGTTTAACTTGTTTAACTTGTCCGCCTGTCCGCCTGTATCACTCAACCACCAACTTCTTAACCTCCATTCCCTCCTCTGTTTGAATTTTCACCAGGTAAATACCTTTTGCCAGCATGCTCACATCCATCTCAATCTGATTTGAATACCGAAACCTGTCATTCATCATTGGGTCACCGGAAATTGTCAAAATTGTGACTAAGATTTCCTCTTGAACGCTCTTTGTTGTTATTATCCTGATTCTATTGTTTGCCGGGTTCGGATAAATTGTAAATGAATTCTCTTGGGGCGGAAGCCGTTTCACACTGGTTTCTCCTCCATTGCCGGTTTTTAATATGGTCCCACTATAGCCCACTACATAACCTGTAGCGGTATCTGTAAAGAAAACTGAATTTAGCGTATTCCATGTTCCACTTGAATCGGCAATCCACGTTATGCCACTATTTATAGTTTTTAAAATTCCACCATTCCCCACAACATACCCTTTATTAGCGGTGGAAAAGTAAACCGAATTAAAATAATCGCTTGTTCCGCTCTGTAAAGCCGTCCAGGTTGTGCCTCCATTAATAGTTTTCCGGATGGTCCCATAGTCGCCTGCCACATAACCTGTATTGACATCGGTGAAGAAAACGGAATGCAAAGGATGTGTTGTTCCACTCGATAATTCGCTCCAGGTATCGCCCCCATCGGTTGTTTTAAATATGACCCCATAGGAATTCATATAGTCATTACCACCCACAGCATACCCGGTATTGGCATCGGGAAAGTAAACGGAATTCAATACATGATTTATTCCGGTCGAAGTCCAGGTCACACCTGAATCTATGGTCTTCAGGATGATTCCACAAGGATTCATGTCGGTTGGTTGACCGCCCACAACATAACCCGTATTGGCATCGGTGAAGAAAACTGAATTTAAAGAGTAGTAGGTTGTCCCACTTGATAAAGTAGCCCAACTTGTACCTCCATCACTGGTTTTATAAATGCCGCCTCCCGAACCTGACACATAACCTGTATTGACATCAGTAAAGTACACTGAATATAGATTGTGATTGTCAACTCCCAATATTTGTGTCCACTTTGTGCCCCCATTGGTTGTTTTTAAGATAACTACAGGCACATTGCCAATTGTTACGCCCACCGCATAACCAGTGCTGGCATCGGGGAAAAAAACTGAATTCCAATTGCTGGTTGTTCCACTCGATAAAAAAGTCCAATTCATGCCTGAATTGATGGTTTTTACGATGATCCCAGGCCCGCCTACCGCATAACCTGTATTGGCATCGGGAAAAGAAATTGAATTGAAACCATTAGCACCAGTTCCAGTCAACACTGCAGTCCATGTTGTTCCGGCATTTATTGTTTTATAAATGTTACCACTCGACACATAACCCGTATTTGCATCGGTAAAGTAAATTGAATAAAAAGAATCAAACATACCCATTTGCCCCAGTCCGTTTGTGTCAATTGTCCAGGTTGTGCCTGCATTGATCGTTTTTAAAAGAGATCCAAAACTTCCACCAACATAACCTGTATTGGCATCGGTAAAATAAACTGAATTTAGTGGATGTGTCGTCCCGCTCGACAAAGTATCCCAGGTTGAGCCACCGTTGATCGTTTTAAAGATTTTTCCGTTGAGGCTCACCGTATATCCTGTATTTATATCCGTAAAGTAAACTGACATTAATTCCCAACTTGTTCCACTTGATAAAGCAATCCAGGACGATCCGGCATTATTAGTTTTTAAAATAGTCCCAAAATCACCCACTACATAACCAGTATTTACATCGGGGAAATAGATCGAAATTAATACGGCAGTTGTTCCGCTATATATTGTATTCCAGGTTGTACCTGCATCGATTGTTTTTAAAATTATACCACTGGAACTACTATTACCTACCACATAACCTGTATTATAGTCGGTAAAGCAAACTGCTTTTAAATCATTCATTGGTCCACTAGAATAAGTTGTCCAGGTTGTGCCTCCGTCAGTTGTTTTTAAGATGGTTCCGGCACACCCCACCGCATATCCCGTATTGGCATCGGTAAAACAAACTGAGTAGAGTGAATTACCTTGCGGTAGTGGGTTTTGCCATTTCCATTGGGGGAAAGCAAATATTGAGATAAATAAAAAACAAAGCAAAAAGTAAATCTTTTTCATTTGAAAACATATATTACGAACAAACGTAGTAAATGTACATCTATAATTTCAATTTTGCAATAGTGGAAAACCATAAAATAAATTACGGGAAACCGCTATTTATTTCACGGAAAATAATTATATGTGATTGATTAACAATTATAATGTTTTAAATTTGGCGTGTAATCTATACGCCGGCAAAAATATATTTTTGACGGATTTGGGTATTTGATAGTGTCAAATGGGATGTGGGATGTGAGAAAGGCTTTGGCCAAGGCATCTTAATTAAACCCGAAATTCCCGCAAATGTACATGAAAACCTGTATTTTTGCCTCAAATCATTTCCATGCCTTTCTCCGGTTTCATACGGATAAAAAACGCCTCCGAAAACAACCTGCGTTCGGTCAGCCTTGATATTCCCCGAAACAAACTGGTTGTGGTAACAGGCGTTTCTGGCTCAGGGAAATCCTCCCTTGTTTTTGATGTTCTTTACCGGGAAGCTGAAAACCTTTACCTGGGTTCGTTTTCTTCGCATGCCATGCAGTTCCTTGGAAAAAGGAAATGGCCGGACGTGGAAAAGATCGAAGGATTGTCGCCTGCCGTTTCTGTCGGACAAAAGTCTATGCAGAACAATCCACGGTCGACGGTAGGGACGATCACGGAGATTTACGACTATCTCCGGCTGCTCTTTGCCAGGCTTGGCACAACGGTCCTTCCTGACCCGGACTTTGTGATCGACCGAAGCTTATTCTCCTTTAACACAGAAAAAGGCGCCTGCCCGGTTTGCAAAGGTCTTGGCATTGAAGACCGTCTCGACCCTGACCTCCTGGTTGCCGACGAAACGAAATCCATTCGTGACCGTGCTCTGGTGATAACAGCGCCCAACGGCTATATCATCTATTCGCAGGTGACCATGGATGTGCTCGACCAGGTTTGCCACTCAGAAGGATTTTCTGTCGATATTCCCTGGAAAGATCTTACACCTGAACAGAAAAATATTATCCTTTACGGCAGCAATAAAATTGAGATCCCTTTCGGAAAACATACGCTGGAGTCGCGGATGAGGTGGAGCGGCATTACGGCAAAGCCCCGCGAGATGGGATATTACAAGGGGATCCTCCCGATCATGGAAACCATCCTGAAACGGGAACGCAATAAAAATATCCTCCGATTTGTCAGGACCTGCAAATGCCACGTATGCGATGGTAAACGGTTGAATGAAAAAGCGCTATCGGTAGAGATCGAAGGAAAAAATATTGCTGACCTGTCCACACTTCAGCTGGATGAATTAAAAGAAATCCTTATTAAGATGAACTTCCCCGGTAAAGGGAAACAAATTGCCGAACCAATCCTTGAACAGGTAATAAAACGGATCGATGTTCTGGCCCGTTTAGGTCTTTCCTATCTTTCGGCAGACCGTGAATCAGGCAGCCTCTCGGCAGGAGAATCGCAGCGACTGCGGCTTGCCAACCAGGTGACAACCGGGTTGCAAAATTTATTGTACTTGTTCGATGAGCCATCGATCGGGCTTCATCCAAGGGACACAAAAAAGCTTCTGGAGATCCTTGAAGAACTCCGCGATAAGGGGAACTCTGTTCTGGTTGTAGAACATGAGGAAGAATTTATCCGTCATGCCGACTGGCTTGTCGATATCGGACCTGCAGCAGGAATTCATGGCGGAGAGGTTTTGGTAAACATGCCCACCTCTGAAATCGCTTATCTTCCGGAAAAAGAAATCCGTAAAAGCCGGACACTTTCTTTTCTTAAAGGAATTGAAACGATTGAGATCCCGCGCATACGGCGAAAAGGGGAAGGCAAAATCATTATTAAAGGAGCATCGGCCCATAATCTGAAAAACATTGATGCAACTTTTAAACTGAAGGCCCTGAATGTCATTACCGGTGTTTCCGGTGCAGGTAAGTCATCATTAGCCGAAGATGTACTCGGGAAATTCCTGAAGAAAACCCTGACCGGGGATGGCAACCAACCCGTTGAATGCGCTTCCATCAGCGGATATTCCGAACTCAAAAAAATTATCGATGTCGATGATTCACCCATTGGTCGCACTCCGAGGAGCAATCCGGCCACCTATTCCGGACTTTTTGATCCCGTTCGTGATCTTTTTGCAAACCAGCCGTTGTCGAAATTGAGGGGGTATGATAAAAGCCGTTTTTCATTCAATACTGCAGGGGGCAGGTGCGAAGAATGCGAGGGCGCCGGTTATCAAGAGGTCGGGATGCATTTCATGGGTAATGTCGAAATCCTTTGCGAGAAATGTGAAGGAAAGCGGTTTGATAACGAAACGCTTGAAGTAACCTATAAAGGAAAGAATATCTTTGATGTCCTCGATATGTATGTCAGCGAGGCCCTGGAGTTTTTTACGGATCAGCCGGGTATCCTGCGTTTCCTCGATACCATGAACGACCTGGGTCTCGGATACCTGAAGCTGGGACAACGATCCACCACGCTCAGTGGCGGTGAAGCTCAACGCGTGAAACTGGCCACAGAACTTGCATTCCCGCATTCGACACATACACTTTATATTCTTGATGAACCTACCACCGGGTTGCACCAGGCCGATGTCAGTGTGATCCTCTCTGCCCTTGATACCCTTATTCAACAGGGAAATACCGTGATCCTGATCGAACATCATCTTGGCGTGATCGCAGCAGCCGACTATGTTATCGACCTTGGACCCGGAAGCGGAAAGGAAGGTGGATCAGTCGTTGCAACCGGAACGCCGGAGGAAATCGTTCAATGCAAGGATTCTTATACCGGGCAAGCCTTGCGGGAATATATGAGAATTGAGGATCGAGAATTGAGGATCGAGAATCGAAAATCCCTTATCCCGCATCCCTTATCCCACACATCCAGCATCCAGCATCCAGCATCAAGCATCACGTTCACCGGCGTCTCTACTAATAATCTTCAGAACATATCTGTACAAATTCCACACAATCAGATCACGGTGATGACGGGGATCTCGGGAAGCGGTAAATCTTCCCTTGCATTTGATACTTTATTTGCTGAAGGCAGGAACCGTTTCATGGAAAGTTTTTCAACTTACGCCCGTACACGGCTGGGGATGAAAGACAAACCCGATTTCGAAGAAGTGTCGGGACTCACTCCTACCCTTGCAGTCGACCAACGCATGATCGGCTCCAATCCACGTTCCACGATAGGCACCATGACGGGTATCTATGATCTTTACCGTTTGTTATATGCCAGGGTAGGGCGATCCGGATCGAAAGCCGGACCTGTTCTTTCTTCCCTGTTTTCATTTAACCACCGGCATGGAGCCTGCCCTGAATGCGACGGGCTTGGGTCTGTCACGGTTTGCGACCCCGTTTTGCTGGTCACTCACCCGGAAAGGTCAATCTTCGCAGGTGCGCTGGATGGCACCAAAACCGGAAAATTTTATGGAGATCCTTACGGACAATATGTTTCAACACTCAAAGCAGTTGGAAAATCACGCAGTGTTGATTTTTCCCTGGCCTGGCATGAACTTCTGGAAGACGCAAAAAAACTAGCGATGGCCGGAGCCGGTGAGGAAATTTTCGATGTTACCTGGGAATACAGGAGAAACAAACGTGAAGGGGAACATCATTTCAAAGGCCGTTGGCTGGGATTGGTTTTCCTGGTGAATGAAGAATACAGACGAAAACATGCCGATCACCGGGGGAATGAAATGATGGATGTGATGAAGAAAGAACAATGCCCTTCATGCTACGGGGCGCGGCTATGTCAAGAAGCACTCTCCTACAATATCCAGGGGATCAGTATTGCACAGCTTTCGGCTATGACGGTTTCAGCATCTATCGGGTTTTTCAGGGATCCCTTATTTTTACTTGAACATCCGGCCTTAAAGATCATCGCTTCTCCCATGGTCCAGGATATCCTGAAACGTCTTGAATTTATTCACGGAATGGGATTATCCTATCTTTCGATCGACCGTAGTTCATCCACGCTGTCCGGTGGCGAGGCGCAGCGGATCCGATTAGCAGGACAAATGGGTTCAGGGTTGACGGGAATCACTTATGTGCTGGATGAGCCTACCGTCGGATTACATCCTGCAGATGTCAACCGTCTGATGGAGATGATCCGGAACCTGCAAAGGCAGGATAATACGGTGGTGATTGTTGAACACGACCGGGATGTCATCCTTTCTGCAGATCATATCATTGATCTCGGACCGGGCGCCGGAAGCCTGGGAGGAAAAATCCTGGCAGAAGGAAGTCCGGAAGAGATCATTCACAACGCTGCCTCTGTAACAGGGCCTTTTTTGATGAAACGGGAGTTCCCCGTAAATCAACCTGAACATCAATTATTGCCAGGTTTGTTCATCCGGAATGCAAATGCCAATAACCTTAAAGGTATTAACCTTACGATCCCTTGCGGTGGTATGACTGTCGTAACAGGTGTCTCGGGCAGCGGGAAGTCCAGTCTCCTGTTTGATGTACTGTTTGCCTCCTGGAAGAATTCAAAACCGACCGGCTGTGACCTTATCAGCGGACTTGAACAATTTGAGCTCGTGATCCCCGTTCATCCCCGTTCGGAATTCACCGGATCAAACGGAACTGCAGCCACTTTTACAGGAATCTTTGATAAGATCCGCGAACTCTTTGCAAAATCAGAAGATGCGATTCGTCTCAATCTTGGAAAAAATCATTTTTCTTTCCTGAATAAAGAAGGACGCTGCCCGCATTGCCAGGGAGCCGGCAAGATCAGGGTCAGCATGGATTTTATGTCGGATGTTCCGGTGATCTGCGAAGAATGCCGGGGCATGCGGTACAACAGTATGGTTCTGTCGTGCCGGTACAAGGAAAAAACCATTGCAGATGTACTTGATATGAGTTTTTCAGAAGCATCAGTTTTTTATAATGATCAGAAGATCATTCCCGGGCAACTGAAAATTCTTGAAAATGTCGGGATGGGTTACCTTCATCTCGGGCAATCCTTAGATACCTTATCGGGCGGTGAAAGTCAACGCCTGATGCTGGCAACGGAACTGATGAGACCCATGAAAGGAAATAACCTGTATCTCTTCGAGGAACC
>PLMO01000112.1 GCA_003142515.1 Bacteroidales bacterium | reverse complement strand
AAAGTTTCCGGCACAACCGAAACAGCGTTTATAAATCCCCAGCATATCACCCCGGATGTTCCCCATACCTTATATTTTGATTTTGAAGTTGGTCCGAAGAACGGAAATACCGGCGACCTGTACAAAGGGATTGCCCATTCCGGCAACTATTCCACCAAGGCCTTCGGGAAAAACAGCTACAGTTTCTCTGTTGAAAGGAAAGCAGGTGATATAGGGCTTGAAAACCTTGGAGCAGTGGGGATGAGTGCATGGGTTTATATTTTCCCCGGGAAGAATGATCCGCTTGGAAACTTTGTATTCGCTGCCAGCAACGGGAGCATTAATGTTGTCTGGAAAGCAATTACCGTGAGCGGAAACTATGTCCCGCGTGGAAAATGGTTTAAGATCAGCGGGATGTTCGATCTTTCCGATGTTAAATTTAAACCGGATTACAAGCTGGTTTTCTATTTCTGGAATAACAGCAGTACCGATATCCTCATCGATGATTTTTATATTGTTTTTGGCGGGCCGAAACCCCGCAGAGGAGATTCCACCCTGGTCGACCTGAGCCGGGGGGCTTCGTTTACCCAGAAATTCAATTTTCCTCCTTATCCTTTTCATTTTTTCGGAAAAGAAGAGATCAATAATGAGAACTCGTCCTTTCTCATAAAAAATGGGAAAATGAAAGAGGACAATATCAGCCCCTACGACCGGATCTTCTCCGGGCATTTTATTTCTGATAACCGGGGAACGGAGGATCTGCTGGTGATCAATAAAGACGGTAAAGCTGAACTTTTTACGTTTTGCAGGGATGATAGGGAGTTCAGGAAAATAACCCCAGTGATACCGCCCGATATACAATCCAACTTTTTTCATTCGGCTGATATCATTTCCGGTTGCTTTTCGGGTGGTGGTACTACCCAACTTCTTCTGTCCGGCCCCGAAGGTGTATTGGTGGGAGAATTTGAAAAGATCCGGGATGCCTGTTCCGGCACTGTTGTCCAGGCATCGTTTAAACCTATTTTGAAAACAAAGATTAATCCTTTTCCTGCCGGCACCACAAACCTCATTACTGCTGACCTGGAGGGTAATAAGATCACGGAAATCCTGGCAACGGCCGCCGATGGGTCGTGGAAAGTGTTCCGTTTCGAAAGAGAGGGGAAAAAGTCCTTGTCAGTTTTAGCTTCGGGCGACTGCGACCCGTTGAAACAATGGAATTCACGGCAAAACAATTTAAAGATCACACCGGGGCGCTTTCTCCAGAAATATCCGCAGGACCTCCTGCTTACAGTCTCCGGAGAAAAATCAAAAACCGGCTATTCCTGGTCACTCCTGCGGTTCGATCCGGTAAGCCGGTCATTCATCCCTTGTTTCAATGAAAAACAAAATCACCTGGGTAAAACTATTGGATTAGATACCCTGAAACCATCAGACGAATTTCTCACAAGTACCTTCGACAATAGCGGGAAGGTAAATGTATTCCGCTACAACCACGACTGGCGCTATGATCTTAAGGAGATCTGGTTCAACGACTCCACCTTCCAGGTCATCGCCAACATGGACTTTACGGGTTATGAAAAAGACTTTAATCCGAAATACTTTGAAATTCTCAGGCTTTTCCCGGCGATGCTGGTAGATCCCGGGCTGACATCATTTCTCGTAATCGGGAAAAACTGTAAGAAAAAGGATCCGAAAGAAAAAGGATGCAGAGAGTTCATCGACCTTCCTGCCTTGCCGGGAACCATCCAGGTAGTTACCTTCCAGAACACTGAAAAATGACACATCTTATCGACCTATTCCGTAAAATGAAATTTTCGACAATCTCATGGGAGCTGATCTTGTTGGTCATTACCGGGATAACTTCCTTTCTCCTGTTGAGTTGCAGCAATGCCCCGAGATCCGTTGAAACCGTTTCTGAACAATTTATCATCCGCGATTTTACCCCGGTTGCCAACTGGCACATCGATTCGGCAGGAAACGAAACCCGGGCGGTGAACTGCAATAAATCCCTCGTACTCGATTATTCCAATGCCATCACTGAAGGATTTATTATCCCGACACAAAACCAGGTCAGGGAAGGCCGGTTTGAATTTTCCTTCTCCGTAAAGAATACCGGTAAAAATCCGCAGAAATTCCTTTATAAGATCTTCTACCAAAACGAGTCCTACAAATTCCCCGAAACGGATGAAAACGATACAACGAAACAGAATATCAACGCCTGGGAAAATTTTTACGGGAGTTGGGAAGATGTCTCCCAAACCTTTAAAGAAACCGGTGAAATTCCTGCCGATCATGAGTTTCACCTGGTCAGCGATCATTTCCGGATTGTGGGGAACCCGAGAAATGAAAAGCGCTATTATGCGGATGGAAAGAACGATCGGTGGAAAAGAAATCCCCGGGTGGGGAACTACAGCTTTCTTTTGGTCGTGACATCTGCCGACAACATCGGCGAGAATAAGATTCCTCANNTGATCGCAAAACCGGATCCGGGTGCAGGAATTTATATCCAAAATGAAATCTTTGACCCGGCTCATGCCACAAAATACTATTGCAAGACTTGCGGAATTGATTCAAACCTTTACCATAAGGCTCCGTTTGAACAGTTCGGCCATTACATTGATCCTTCCACACGGATGAACAACATCCCGGTTATTGCAGATGTACTGAAAGACAATTATTCGAAGATGGATTACAACTGGAACCGCTGTTTCTTTACAAAAGAAGAACTGATCGGAACAATCCCTACAGTGTCCAAAGATCCCTGTAAGACCGTTGCTTCTGACCCTGCTGGGCACAAGATCGTGATCCGGAACCCGGGTTGCGAATATGGGAAATGGGCCAAGGAAAATGTCGGCGTGAAATCGCGGCATGGTTTCACCTATGGAAAATGGACAGTTAAGGCGAAACTAACAGAACTGCTGAACCGGAATAACCTCTGGAACGGGTTGACAAATGCGATCTGGCTTATCACGCAAGGACAGGCAGATTGGAACCTCCGCCGAGATTGCAACAAAGAAGGGTATATGGCCAATTATTATGGAGGATCAAATGATAAACGGGTGAAAAATGTTGGCTATTCGGAAATCGATTTTGAGATCCTGAAAACCGTTCCTTATTGCCCGTCATACCTGCTGCCCCCGGCTTACAATAATTGGATCGACGATCCGAATTACCTGGGAAACTGGAATGTTCCTTTACCGGAAGAGATCCTTGCAGATGATGATAAGATCGAAGTATGCTGTACCAATTGGGATATGGCATGCTGGGAGCCCAGCGACTTTAAAGATGGCTGTCAGACCATTTCCTACAATGGGCAGACGTTCTGGGCTCACCGCTGGGATAAAACCTATCGTGCCATCACGGAAAAAACCACTGAACCCGATGATGAGCTTTTCGCTTCACCCTATTACTATTTCCAGATCGACTGGGAACCTACCGAAATCATCTGGCGTATCGGGCCTTCAAAAGATAAGCTCAGGGTTGTCGGCTATGTGAACCAAGCTAATACCTCGATCCCCAATAACCAGATGCTGATGATAATCACACAGGAGTTCCACAATACAAGGTGGTGGGTAGGTTCGGCCTATCAGCAAGATAATATTCCATTTCCGAAAAATGATATTGTAGGGGAGATCTATGAAATGACGATTGAATAATCCCGTTCGAATAAATATACAGAAGTTCTTATGAAAATCATCAATCTCGGCGCCGGTTTCGTCGGCGGCCTGATGGCCATTAAAAGTCGTCGCTATTGACTTTCTTCTTCTTTTTCGGGCCTTCGTATTTATCGCAATCGAACTCCACTTTTATCCCTGTTAAGGGCGCATCGAAATCACGTTTGGAAATCCTGAGCAAAGGATCTGCATAAACTTTTTTCATGTAATAGGCCCAGATCGGCAATGCCATATTGGCTCCCTGTCCCAGGTCGATCGAACGGAAATGTGCAGCCCTGTCATCGCACCCGGTCCATACACCTGTAACCAGATCGGGCGTGATGCCCATAAACCAGCCGTCGGATTGATTCTGGGAAGTTCCTGTCTTTCCTGCAACCGGGTTATCGAAACCGTATTTGAACTTCAGGCGTGTGCCCGTACCGCTTTCCACGACCCCTTTCATCAGCATGATCATAAGGTAAGCCGTTTCTTCACTGATGGCTTCATTTTGCTTGGGAACAAACGCCTCGAGCACATTCCCGTTTTTATCCTCAATACGGTTGATGAAGATCGGTTCAACGTAAATACCTTTATTGGCAAAAGTGCCAAAGGCTCCTGTCATCTCGTAAAGTGTCAGATCGGCCGAACCCAAAGCGATGGAATAAACCGCAGGGATATCACTGGTTACACCCATCTTGCGGGCGATCTTTATCACATCCTGGGGTGAATATTTTTTCATCAGCTGGCCGGAGATCCAGTTGTTTGAATAGGCCAGCGCCCATTTCAAAGGAACCTCTTCGCCGAGTCGTTCTTTGTTTTCGTTTTTTGGGGCCCAGATATCCCCGTTGGGAAGTTCAATCACCGGTTGTACGTTCGGGTATAACGTACAGGGGTTTTCACCCTCCTGCATGGCTAAGGTGTAGAGGAATGGTTTAAAGGTTGACCCTACTTGCCTTTTGGCGAACTTTACATGATCGTATTGAAAATACCGGTAATCAATACCGCCGACATAAGCCTTCACAAACCCTGAATGCGGATCAACCGACATCACACCCGATTGCAGCAGGAACTTATAGTACCGGATGGAATCCATAGGTGTCAGAACGGTATCAATATCACCCCGCCATGAGAATATGGTCATTTTTACCTGGGTGTTAAAGTTCCTCAGGATCTCCACATCCGGTATGCTGCGGGTTTTAAGGTGGAAGTATCGGTCCGACCGGCGCATGGCCTGCAGCATCAGGTTTTGGATTTCTTTGGTTTTGTTCTTGTCAAAAACAAAAGGTGCGTCTTTGATCCCTTTCCAGTGGCGGAAAAATGAAGGCTGAAGTTCTTTTCCCAGATACTCCCTCACCGCCTCCTCGGCATATTGCTGCATCCGTGAGTCGATGGTAGTATAGATCTTCAATCCGTCTTTATAAAGATTATAAGGTGATCCGTCGTCTTTCTGGTGATTGGCGCACCAGTCGCTCAACACACCGCGCAGGTATTCCCTGAAATATGTAGCCAGTCCTGCCGTGTGATCCTGGATCCGGTAATGCGTCATGTCCATCGGGAGGGCTTTCAGCGAATCGTATTGTGATTCGGTCAGGTAATCGTATTTCTCCATTTGTGCCAGCACAGTATTCCTTCTTTCCAGAGCCCGCTGGGTGTTCCGCACAGGACTGAACCACGTAGGCGCCTTGAGGATCCCAATGAGAAGGGCTGCTTCTTCTGCTTTCAGCTCTTTGGGCTCTTCATTGAAATAAGTTTTGGCTGCTGATTCAATCCCGAAGGCCTGACTTCCGAAATCGACGGTATTCAGATACATGGCAAGGATCTCATCCTTCGAATAATTGCGTTCGAGCTTGATGGCGGTTACCCATTCTTTGAATTTGATGATGATGGTTTCGAAAAAATTCCGTTCTTTCTTCCGGGGGAACAGATTTTTTGCCAGCTGCTGGGAAATGGTGCTTCCTCCTCCTTTGTTCGAGCCGATGATCATTCCGAATGCGACACGGAAAATGGCTTTAATATCCACGCCCGAATGTTTTTCGAACCGCGAATCTTCAGTGGCGATCAGGGCATTGATCACATTGGGGGAGAGTTCCCTGAAATGAACATTTGAACGGTTCTCGATATAATATTTACCCAGGATCACATGGTCGGAAGAATAGATCTCCGTAGCGAGGTTGCTTTTGGGGTTTTCAAGTTCCTCGAAGCTTGGCATTTTTCCAAAGACTCCGAGGGAAATAAGCGAGAACAGGAGAAGAATGAAAAGGATCACACTCACGCCAGTGATCCAGAATCCCTTGATGAATTTTTTTTGAGTCTGGGGTGAAACCGAACTTTTTTTACCTGGCATCTTCTTCTCTGGCTTGTTTTTCAATTCTTATCCCGATATCCCTGATCCCCTTTAGCTCTTTCACCCGCATGGCCTGTTCCAGTTCAAAGCGATAAAGACCTTTTCGCGGGAAAACCATCGACCGCTGGAAGAGAAACCGGTTGAATTTCAGGCTCCCGAGTCCGGATCCGTGCCATTTTCCATCGGGATCGGCCAGCTGGCATTCAACGGTATCGGTGGCTGTTTTGCCACCGGGAAGGGTGGTATGAATGAAGAGATAAAGATTGCTGTATGGATAAACGCCATCATTCCTGACATTGAGATAAAGGTCGTAATGCGCCAGTGTGTCGGCAATGTTCACGGTGAAAACCCGGGAATTCGTATTTAACCAAACGCCGTTTTCTATACTTTTATTTTCTTCGTAGAACCTTTTTGAATCGCAGGAGACCAGGAAAAACACAAGTAATACCAGGGAAAGAAAAAAGAGATTCCGGTTCAGAGGCATGTGATTGGATTTACAGAAACGGGTTTACAGGTTGTCAAAACGGGTAAGATCATCCTGCACTACAACATTTTCAAAATCAGCTTTTGGCTCTGAAATATGTGCAAAATCTTCCAGCTTTTCCGGTATATTCCCAACTTTGTTGTCCTCGATGACCTTGATTACATGCTCAACGGGGATTGCCATGAAATTGGAAGAATCATTCACATAGGTATACCACATCAGCTTCCGGAAAATATCAGTCTTTTGGTGAATGGCATCGCCTTTATGGGTTTTCAGCACCACCTCCGAATCTGGGAAACCCTTCAGGGCATCTTGGTAAGTTTCGTATTCGTAATTCAGGCAGCATTTCAATTTTCCACATTGTCCGGCCAGTTTCTGTGGATTCATGGAAAGTTGTTGGACCCGCGCCGAATTAGTGGTCACTGAATGGAAATCATTCATCCAGGTGGCACAGCAGAGTTCCCTCCCACACGAGCCGATACCCCCGAGACGACTGGCTTCCTGGCGTGCGCCGATCTGCCTCATCTCGATCCGTACCTTGAACTCTTCTGCAAGTATCTTGATCAGTTCACGAAAATCGACCCGGTCTTCGGCCGTATAATAGAAAACAGCCTTGGTATTATCGCCCTGGTATTCCACATCATTGATCTTCATCAGCAGGTTCAGCCGTATAGCAATCTCACGGGCCTTGTACATCGTGGAAGTTTCCATTTCGACGGCAGCCACCCACTTTTCAATATCCGTAAGCCGGGCTTTCCGGTATACCTTTTTCATATCGGGCGACCGGGGATCTACCTTTTTCTTGCGCAACTGGAAACGAACGATCTCTCCCGCCAGGCTTACAATGCCGATATCATGTCCCGGGGATGCCTCCACGGCAACAATATCGCCAACTTCAACTGATAAATCCGAAGGAAGATGGAAAAAATCTTTCCGGTTATTTTTAAACTGCACTTCAACGATGTCGACCACCTTGAACCCCTCAGGCAGGGGAAGATCGTTCAGCCAGTCGTGGGTGTCGAATTTGCTGCAGTTGTGCTGAAACACCTTATCATTCTTGTGATAAAGCTTCGGAACTTCGCAGCAACCACGGGTAAAGAATGGGTTTACGACCG
The DNA here is from genome assembly GCA_003142515.1 of Bacteroidales bacterium. Taxonomy (GTDB): domain Bacteria; phylum Bacteroidota; class Bacteroidia; order Bacteroidales; family FEN-979; genus FEN-979. Next base: position 1,917 of record PLMO01000112.1, on the reverse strand, counting down.
GGGCAGGGACATTTGGGGTACCATCTTTGGGTTCAGAATCCATAGTACAAAAATACAAAAAAAGGAATTAGGGCTCTGGTTTACTTTTTCCTTACTTCCTGGAACAGACGAGAAACCTTTAGGGAAACATCAAGGAAAAGCGTCTGGGGATGGGCATTCCGTTCCACATGATAAAGCGCGGTATTAAACAATTCGGAGAAACGGACAAAATTGGATGAATTAATATAGGAAGAGATCTTTTTTAAAAATTTCAGTTCTTCCCCTTCAGCCGTCACCTGTTCCTCGTTACCGAAAACAAGGGTGGCGCAAAACCCGATCACCTTCAGGGCATACAACAGGAAGTCCTTCTGGTTTTCCCGGCCGATCCTGGCTATCTCACCCGAAAACCCCACCAGGTCAATGATCTTGTTATCGAAACAAAGCAGCATCCACTTCCGGAAGTTGGTAAAATTAAACTGATCCTCTTCAATATGCTGCAGACGGTTCAAGGCTTGTTTCAGGTTCCCATACGACTGCCTTGCAATGATGCCGGCCTCCCTTTTTCCCACGGCATGTTTATCGATGAGGTAAGCGGTAAGGTCGCTGACGCCGATCTGTGGAATTTTGACCAACAGGGTGCGCGAGCGGATGGTACTGATCACCTGGTCGGGATCTTCGGTGATCAGGATGAACAGCGTTTTTTCGGGAGGTTCTTCAAGGATCTTCAGGATCTTCGGCGCCGCCGCATAATGCAACTTTTCCACCATCCACAGGATCATCACCTTGTATTCCGATTCATAACTTTTATAGCTAAGAGTATGGATGATCTCGTTGCAGTCGTCGGCATTGATGATCCCCTGCTTATTCTCCATCCCTATGAATTCGTACCATTCATGAAGGTTTATATGATAATCGTTACCGGTAAGGAAAGCTCGCCAGTCTTCAAGAAAATCATTGCTTTTAGGCTTCCGCGTGACTTTTTTCGTAGTCGATATAGGAAAGATGAAATGAAGATCGGGGTGAATCAGCTTCTGGTATTTTATGCACGAAAGACAGATGCCGCAGGAATCGGGATTACTACCGGTGATTCGGTTCTGGCAATTGATGTACTGCGCATAGGCGATGGCCAACGCCAGTTTTTCATTGCCTTCAGGACCGAAGAAAAGCTGGGCATGGCTCACACGATGATCCAGAACCGTCTGGACCAGTTTCTTCTTGATCACTTCCTGCCCGATGATTTCGCTGAACCGCATGACTTACGCCTTAAATCCGGAAGCAAATTTATGGGTTTTCCCGATGGAAAGGACTTCTTGCAAAATAAATTCCCTCCCACTGTCATTGCATAAAAATTTCGGGGAAAGGAAATTCGGTGACGACCACTTTCCCCGATTTGTAATAGGGAATCAGAACAATGGAAAGAATCTCCATCCCGGATCGTTTCTCCTTCCCGCTCAAAAAACATGCACACGACACAATTTCCACCGGAACAAACCGGATCAATTCAAACATAACCGTTTTTCTTCCTTAATCGGGTAATTTCGAAAAGGTAATACGTTTGTTGAAAAAATTTCACCAGGTCCTGGATGCTTAATGCTTGATTTTTGCTATTTTACCATTTTACTACTCACCAGTTCACTCGTCTGCCTGTCCGCCTGTTAAATCCTTACAATAGCCACAACATATTTAAGGAATTTTTAAATTTGTCAGAACATTAAAAGCAAGGAATAATTTCTTCCCCATACAAACCGACAGCCGGGCAATGCGGGGAGTATGTGATGAATTGATGCGGGTGTGTATGCGTTACTTGAATTGTATTTTAAGATACCTGTAAGCTAATTTTTTAATGGAAAAAGAATCAGAAAAAAATCATCCCATTGAGCCAACGAGACTTAACACGATCTTTCGTTCACTTCAATATAGAAATTATCGCCTTTTTTT
>PLMO01000162.1 GCA_003142515.1 Bacteroidales bacterium | reverse complement strand
GGTTTTTCCATATCCGTAAAAAAGGACTTGCGTGCAATGATAGCCTCCTGTGAAAAGTAGACCTTGGCTGCAGGATGGATCCGCGGAAATGAATCCCAGTAGATCTCCCGGGTGATATCGGTAGCAGGAAAGATAAAGCAGGAATGCTGGTAGCATTGAAAGATATTCAGGCCGGCGAATAAAAGCAGGATAGAAGTCAGAAGATAGCGTATGACCTTTCCCTTCTGAAAAGATTTAAAAAGAAAGAAGAGCAGGATTGCAACGAATGCGTAAAGGTCGATGAAGATCCGCTGCCCGCATTTGGAGGCATAGTACCACATCCACCAGCAGGAGGCGATGTAGATGAACAGGACAAAGAAGGTTAGCGTCCAGTAAAAAATGTTTTTGTTTTCTTTCCAGAGATGGCAGAAACCAAAAACCGAAACCAGGGCAACCGGCGTGTAGACGAACCAACCCCGGTTGTAGCTGAACAAGATGCTGAAAAAATGAGGATGGAGGAAATGTAAACGTTCCTCGCCGTACTGATATACAAACCAATGACCGGTTGTGTGATGCCAGAGGATCAATGGAAGGGACAAGATGAAAATCAAAATAAGGAAGCCGGATGCAAGATGTTTAATGGAGGATGGAGGATGGAGGATGGAGGATTGAGGATGGAGGATGGAAGATTGAGGATGGAGGATGGAAGATTGAGGATGGAGGATGGAGGATGGAGGGTGGAGAATTGAAGATAAGGGATTACGAATTCCGGGGTCAGCTAACCAAGCCATTAGCGGAAGAAGGAGAAGAATCAGTCCGTTTGTGGGCCTTACCAGCACAATCAACCCAAAGAGGAGGGAAGAGAGGATGAAATACTTCCCTTTTTTATCATGAAAATATCGATAAATATAGAAAAGGAACATCGTGATCAGTGAAAATGAATAAACATGGCACATGGAATTTTCAACCACTACAAAGTATATGATATTTGTGCCAAGAGCAATGATGAAGGTGATGAAAGCTGCAATCTTTACAGAAGCCCCCGATTTTGCCAGCAGCTTCATCAGGAACCTGCATCCCAGCCATAAATAAAAGAGGGCCGCGATCGAAATTGCATATTGATAAAGCAAGGAATAGCCATCCATCGGGAACCCAAGGGAAAAACTAAGAAGATGAGCCATCAGGAAAAATGGCAGCCATAATATTGCCAGTCCTGGGAAATATTTGTTTGTTGTTTTTCCATCCTGCCGGTACCGGAATTCCTTGAATACCGAGCGGTCGACCGGATAATATTTCTTCTCGTACGACTCAACGAATTTATAAGTAAGATCATGGTAGATGAAGAATGCCGGCAGGTAGGCGTAATATCCTTTTCCGTCGCTGTTGATCGAACGGTCCCAGGTAATGCCGGGATGTTTGAAAAAAAGAAAGAGCAGGATATAACAACCAAGGATAAATTCGGGAGTATATTTCAGCACCTGCTTCATGTGCGATCAGGATTGTTTGCGCTGGCGCAGGATCTCGTAAAGGATGACGCCCGCTGCCACCGAGACGTTCAGGGACTGGATCTCTCCCATAATCGGGATCTGAATGAGTTCATCGGCTATACCGAGAAGTTCTGCAGAGATCCCGCTCTCTTCCGAGCCGAGGATCAGCGCCAGGGGTTGTATCATGTCCACATCGGTATAATCCGAATTCGCTTTTTCCGTGGCTGCAATGATTTTCAGTCCGCTGTTCTTCAGGAACATGACTGATTCCTTTGCCGAATGGTGGCGGCATACCGGTACTTTGTACAAAGCCCCGGCAGAGGTCTTGATCGCATCCTGGTTGACCTGTGCAGATCCTTTTTCCGGAATGAGGATGGCATCAACACCGGAACATTCGGCCGTTCGTGCGATCGCTCCCAGGTTACGCACATCAGTAATGTGATCCAGTACCAGTACCAGCGGCACCTTGCCTTGTTCATAGGCAAATGGCAGGATAGCCTCAATTTTCTGGTAAGTGATCTCGGAGATCATGGCGACTACACCCTGGTGGTTTTGTCGTGTCATACGGTCCAACTTTTCCAGCGGGACAAACTGGATCGGGATCTCCATTTCCCGCATCAGCGTATGAAGCTGCTGAAAGCCTTCTCCTCTCAATCCTTTCTGAATTAAAATCTTTTCAATCTCTTTCCCCGATTTCAAAGCCTCCATGACGGGATGGATGCCATATATAAAATTCTCCTTTTTCAAAATAATACAGTTTTTTTAATTCAATTATTTACATTTTATAAAATGGCCTCTTTCACCGCTAAGGCGCGAAGGCGCTAAGATCGAGATAAATGGAATTAACGTTTTCTCTGCGTCTCTGTCTCTGCGGTAAAAAATAATCCTCAATCCTCATCTTCTTTTGATTGTTCCAGTAAATTTTTCGGCAGGCTTTTCGCTGTCCGGGCCCCGAGTTCCTTCAGTTTCTCCACTTTCCCGATCAGGTTACCACTGCCTGAAGAAAGCTTCTTATGTGCTTCGTCATAGGTTTTTTTCACGGTATCCAGCTGGTTTCCAACTTTCTCAAGATCGGCAAGGAAAGAAACAAATTTATCATAAAGCAATCCTCCCTGCCGGGCAATTTCAATGGCATTCTGGGTCTGTTTCTCGTGTTTCCATATAGATGCGATCGTACGCAAGGTGGCCAGTAGTGTCGTAGGACTGACGATCACGACATTCCGGTCCCATGCATAACTGAAAAGATCGGCATCGTTTTGCAGGGCGAGGCTAAAGGCCGATTCAATCGGCATGAAAAGCAGCACATAGTCAGGTGTATCGAATGCATCGAGCATCTGATATCCTTTCTCTCCCAGGAGCTTGATGTGGTTGTGTATCGACAGCAGGTGAAGTTTCAGGAACTTGTCCTTTTCGGCTGCATCTTCAGTATTCACGAATTCAGTATAGGCATTGAGCGATACCTTTGAGTCGATGATGATGTGTTTGTTATCCGGCAGGTTGATGATTACATCGGGACGGTATTTGTCGCCTTCATCTGATCGTGTACTGAATTCCCTGATATATTCCTGTCCTTTGACCAGACCGGAACTTTCAAGAACCTTGTCGAGCACCAGTTCTCCCCAGTTACCCTGTTTTTTCGGATCCAGCCTGAGAGCATGCGTCAGGTTCTTTGCATCCTCGCTGATTTGTTGGTTCATTTCAGCCAGCATCCTTATCTCTTTTTCTAATGAAAACCTTTGTTTCGATTCTTTATCATAAGTTTCATCGACTTTCTTTTCGAATTCCCGGATCTTTTCCCCCAGCGGTTTCAGGATCTCTTCAAGTTTGATCCTGTTTTGTTCTGTGAATTTCTGTGTCTTTTCTTCAAGGATCTCATTGGCCAGGTTCTTGAAAGCGACCCGCAGTTTCTCTTCGGATGCTTCGATGGCTGCCTGTTTGCTCTGAAGGTCTTCAATCAGTCTTTTGTTCTCGGTACCTAATCCAGCCACCTGGCGGTTAAGTCCGACAATGGTTTCTTCTTTTTCTTTTATTATTTGTAAAGAGTACCGGGCCTGCTCCTCGAGCATCTGTATTTTGCTCTCTCCAGCCAGCTTTTCGGCGTATAAAGTTGCTGACTGTTGCTTTATTTCTTCCAGTTCTTCGCTTCCCGGTTTACCTGAAGCTTGATTCAGCTTCAGCCAGAATAAAACCATCGCAAAGAGGATTACAACTCCAATGATAATCGTGATAATTTCGACCATACGCCAACCTTTATTTGTATTTAGAATCTGAAAAAAATAATTAAGGGACGGCCTGCCGGCAATCATTCATTGTTGGTTCCCGGCAAACCAGAATATCTCCATGACCTTTATAAAAATTCAGGCTGTCTTTAGCCGAGAAGGAGTAAAAGATCCTGTACATTGTTTTATCTTGAAATGTTGTTGAGTCGGAAAGATCGACCATGATCTCCAGCAATCCATTCCATTTACCGGCATATGTTTTTAACCGGTGATAGTTTTTGTCAACGATGGCTGCCTTGCACTTCAGGTTCCCGATTCCCTGCAATACCAGTGTCGCCCCGTTCAGCAGAGGGTTTGGGTATGCAATTACGAAATTCCGCGGTTGTTGATGAACACCCGGGCCAATATTCCAGCCGGTTGTATCTGCGACAAAGGTTCCGTCAAGGCTGATGGTATCGGGGAAATTTAACAGTTCATATTCATTGTTTGACCAATTAATGTCATTTCCCCAATCCCCATCCTCGGTTCCCCAGGTGCCCAAGACCTCTCCGCCCTCATTAGTAACTACAATGCCTTTGAATATATGTGTACTGGAAGAACTTTGAGTGTCGTTGTGTTTCTTGCATCCGGCAAAAAAGATCAGAATACAAACAGAAAAAAGGATGTTTTTCATATTTCAGTTTTTTGAAATCTAATTGCTCTTCAAATGTCGTTATTTTTGGCACATAGTTAGAAAAAATTGCAGTTATTATTTTTACTAGAGTTTCCTTAAAATTTAATCAGAGAAGGTCAGATTGACTTCCAATCTGAAAAACTCAAAGAGCGACAATTCTCAAAGGAGGTCGCCCTTTACAGTTTTAAGTCCGCCGCGGCGGACGAATTTTTCGCAGGTAACATTTGCGGGAATTTCGAGTTTAATAATAGTGCGGTGGCCAATGCCCTTCTTTTTTGTGAACTTTTATCTTAGGCGGGATTGAAAAGAAAAAAGTTGTTGGATTGTGTTGAGAAGTAAGGCTTATCTTTTCCTTTCCATTCTTAACCCTCTTTCAATCATAAAATCGTTTATGTCGATGCATCTTACTTTATTTTTGAATGAAACCGCAGGAATTTTGTTGGACTTTATTTTGCTTTCACTAGTGATCAAGACACACTCGTGAACTTTGCAATAACCGATCAGATAAGGATCTGCTTCTTCTTTACCCTCAGCTTGTTTTGTAGCATTAAAGAAACCCGTATTGTACTCTTCATTGATAATCGGTATTGCAGCATTGAAACTTGCCTCATCGGTAGGAACAACAAGATATTTTCTCCACTTCTTCACCCAGGTCTTAAGGAAATCCTGCTTCCCTTCATAGCTATTGATTTCCTGTTCGACAAAATCTATTGTCTTGAAATTACCCTGGATGATTAAATCTTCAATTTCTTCCCAAATAGCAGTAAAGACAGGATTGTCCCTCTTGAATGTTGATTCAAGCATGATCAATCCGCTTGTATCAATAACATAAATGGGTACCCCCTGATTGAACTGTAGTTGCATCTTCAGGCATTCAGTAATTGTCGGGTTCTCGGTATGTAGGACAATTTTATTCCCAGAAAATCGGACAGATCCTTCAAATCAATCCGGTTCTGGTCATATGCGGAGAAAGCCAGGGAAATAAATGTTCTTCCTTTTTCTTTGATGGTTTCTTTTGCAATGTTCCTGCCTTCAGGTTTTTTTGCCCTGCCAAATGAAGGCTTATTCCAGGCCTTATGCTTTTCCTTATAGAAATCTGGGGTCGTAAGATTGTTTTCAAGTAAACTTCTCAGAATAGCCAAAGGTCCTACATGGAAATGACTGCCGAGTATTACCAGATCCATCTTAGCCCAGGTTTTCTCCCCTCGATGACTATGTTCAACAACAGTTTGCATTTGTAACAATTCAGGAGTGGGGATGAGAACTTCGGCAGAGAATGCATTGCACCATTTTTCAATTTCAATATTTGTGTTTTCAGACAGATCGCATAAGCCTCCTTCATTCAGGATGATGTGGCCCAATTCGTGTAAAAGAGTAAATATTTTTCCGGTCGGTGTTTCGGCGCCTCTTTTTATTCCAATGACAGGGATAACTTCATCGATAATCGAAAAACCCCGTAGCCTGTCCTGGGTCAGACTAAGTTGAAAAATTGCAATGCCTAATGATTCAACTTTTTCAATGTATGCCTCAAGAATTTGATTGGGGTTATTCAGTTCTCTGATTTCATCAAGGTTTAATAGTTTCCGAAGTTTAGTAGCCTGCTCTTTCGGATTTTCTTTGATGGATGCAAAAAAAGTCAATTTTGGAATCTCGACTACCATTTCCTGACGAAGTTCGATGTAGGATTGGGCTAAGGCACGGGCTTTTCGCACCGCCATGACTGTTTTTTCGTGAAGAACGTTCAGGTCTTGAGAATCAACTGTTCTTCTATCATGTGGAAATGGTTTCTCAACCGGTGGATTCGACAACAGAAGAGTGGCAATTGTCCGTTTGTAAGTCTTCGAAAGTGTCTTGAGATCATCTATTGTTGGAGGCTTTTCTCCTTCCTCCAATTGTGTCAACCTTCTGGCTGAGATTCCTGACCTTTCGGATACCTGGGTCCTGGAAAGCGCTAGCGAAATCCTCGCCCAAATTAGGACCTCATGATTGACCTTTATATGGATATTCTCTTTCATTTGACTTTTCAAAAGTAGTGAAATCTTCCCGATTCAATTGCCTTCAACAATCTTTATCTCCTCCTCCGTCAATCCATACAATGCATAAACCATTTGGTCAATCTCTTTTTCCAACGCGGTAGTATCGGCGGTTGAGTCTGATTTTTTGATTGTGAGTATTTGGTTTACTTTATCATTCAAAATTAAATTAGTCTCATCCGATATTTCAGGAATTGGAAAATTTTCCAAATTATTTACATTTAACTTAGGAAACACCTTTCTATCAAGATTTATATTCGATGATTTAAAATATACAGCACAAGTATTACTTGCAAGGATGGCCAATAATCCCAGTAACATATCATGATGTTCAGTCTTAGGAAGTAAATTAAACACATCGGTATTATTGATCAACACCTGGTTCTCGTAAACAACGTCAATTTTATCTTTTGATAAAATACGGTTGACAAGTAAACGGGGCCCTTTAAATATTTCAAATTTTCGTGGTGCAGCTAAATTTTTCCCATATTTTATGTAGCAACTGGGCTTTCTGATAAAATACCGTTGTACATTACCAGAACCGATAAGAGGAAAGTAAGAATCATCTATTTTAATATCAGAATGATAAATCTTTTCATTCATCATTTCTCTTGTCTGAGGAGGATCTCCTTTGCCTTCTTCATATGGTTGCATCCCCTTAAAACAATGAACAAAATCACCTATTACATATTTTCCATTCAATTGAAGGCTATTTTGAAATGAAATTTTTACATCATGCTCTAAATTGGCAACTTCCAATTCTTTTTGATAATCCCATATTGATTGACTCAAGACTGCTAATCTATTTGATGGACTATTAATCTCATTACTTATACTTTTTATTTTTACCAGTTTTGGAAAAATTGAAATTTCAGTCTTGACCCCAATAAGAACAAGAGTATCAACTGTAGCATCTTCAAAAATTTGATACGTATTTAAAAGACTAACCGTATGGTTTTCATTAAAAACAATCCTCCTTAAGTTTGTATCGTATTTTGTTGAAAGCCAGTAATTCGGTATAATCAATCCATAAAAAGACTGATTCCTTAATAGGTTTAGTGACTTTTCAATAAATACACCGTATGTATTTATTTGATATTCAGCGGTTCTATAATTTATATAAATGTAATTTTTCGTTTGTTCATCGAGGGAGGTCGATGGAATATATGGGGGATTCCCAATTACAACATCAAACCCCACAAAATCCCCTTCATCATTCAGCACTTCGGGGAACTCAAACCGCCATTCAAAGGCATTCTCGTAGATCGTATTATTCTTGATCTCCTCGAGTTCAGTTTCAAGCTTCTTAATTTTTAAAGTCAGGTCAATTACTTTCTTATTCCAATCAGTCAGCTCTTTCTTCGATCTTTCAAAAAGGGATGTTTGCTTGGTCATGTTAAAAAGATCCCCATTCACCTTTTTCAACAGCAGCAAACGCTTATCATTGGCTGCCACTTCTGTTTCGAAATCGGTTTTTATCGATTCGATCAACCTTTCCATTTCCCTTTTCTGTTCTTTCCCCGATGCATTCCGGTATGTCATCACCGCCAACCGGTAGCTATCGATACTCCATTTGCTATTCTTCAAAGCCTGACGGATATCGGCATCCAGGGCATAACGTGATATCAAAGAATTCCCGCATTTGATATTAATATCAATGTTGGGAAGGGTTTCAAGTTCGGTGAAATCAGGCTCTTTGTAATAAGCGTTCTTCAATAGCTCAATCCACAACCGTAATCTGCATATCTTAACGGAATTGGGATTGATATCAACTCCAAAAAGGCAGTTCTCAATTATGGTCTGCTTCTCATGAAACAAGGTCTGCTGAATTCGCTGACTTTCTTTATTCCTGAGATTGTACTCAAAAAGTTCACCATCTTCATCGGTTACAATCAGTTCGTCATTTACAACTTCAACCCGATATTCTTTTAATCGCCGGCCTTCGCGGTCCTGCAATATATTTAAGTCGCTTTTTATGGCGATGATCTCATTTAAAGCGGATACCAGGAAGTGTCCGGAACCCACTGCAGGATCGCATATTTTGAGGCTGTTAATGATGTCGTTGGCTCCTTTTATATCATCGATTTTATTGTACAATCCTTCCAGATTCTCGCAATTCCACCCCTTCTGGTCATTGAACTTTTGGATGACTGCCCGGCGGATGGTTTCACGGCACATATACATGGTAATGAACCCGGGCGTAAAGAAGGAACCGTCTTTATAACCATTAATTTTCTCGAAGATCAGTCCGAGAACCGAAGCGTTAATCAACGTTTTGTTTTCTTCCTGAATTTCCTCAGAACCTTCTCCTGCGAAATCGTAAGCATCAAGAAATTTAAAAAGGTACTCCAATGTAAAAAGATCGCCTTTATACTTTTTGCCATTGTTGTCTTTCAGGACAGTTGAAGCTATGATGAGCAATTTGCCATCCTTCAATTGGCTGATGAACAAACAGGAATGTTCGATAGCGGTGGGTTCAAACAACGAACTGTTCAAGTAAGGAACATTGGCAAATAGCTTTCTCACCTCTTCATTGCGGTCGCTTGGTATGCGGGCGAGCACACCAAAGAAAAGCGTATTCAGGTCGTCGAAATTCTGAACTTTTTCGCAATTAAGAAAGGCAAAAGAGGAATCCCCTTTATGGTACCTGATCATCTGGGCTTCCAGAAGTTTCAGGAAAAGAATTCGATTTATCCATGTGATGGATAGTTCCAGGGCGACATTAAACAACCGTTCCTGAATTGTTACCCCGAAATGAGCAGGCTTATCAAGCCGTGAGATTTTATCCAGGTTATCGAGTTGAATAATTGCACTTTCGATGAATGAACCGGAATTACGTTCGCCTTCCTTTTTGCGACCGATGAGTTTTTTACTACCATCTTTAGTTTCGGTCAAACCGATGATGTGAAGCAATTCTGTATAAAACGCTTTATCCAGGCTGTTGCTGTCATTTGAAAAAGGAAGCTTCAGTAAATGTTCCGGAGAAAGCAGCTTATATAGAGCAATAAGTTTTGAATCATCCTTCTTATCGTCATTTCGCAAGGGTCTATCATATTCTCGGAAATCAAACCAGGTAAAGCAAATTTCGGTAGTCAACCCTGCCATTAATGGTTCTGCGATTTCTTTGTAGAAAAAGTCTGTAGTCTTACCGGAAAGCCTCCCTTCCTCAAAATCGGTAAACTGTTGTACCAGCTTTTTATCCTGGGCAAACGTTTTCTCAAAGAGAGCTGCATCAAACACATACCATTCATAAATATTGGTAGCAATAAGATGTTTGATCTCAAGATTATGGTTGGTGATCCTTTCCCGGAGATAATACAGGATAAGCTCATGAAAAGCTTTTGCATTCAGGTTATCAGGCCGGATCATCTCAGCTTTATTCGAAGGTTTTTTTGCTTCGATTAATACACCGGGTAGGCTCCTCGAATCAGAACAGTTGTGTATTACAAGGTCAGCCCGGTCTTTCGTGTTGATATAAAACTTTGGATGATAGAATGTATTATTGAGAAAATATCCGATGTCATTTTTATTGTGTTCTTCCGATTCTGATTCATCCAGGCCATCAAGCAGACTGATAAGGTTTTTCTTGAACACTTCAATTTCGGTTCGTGAGGGTTTAACCTTGAGATAGGCTTTATTAAGGGATTTTCGGGGGGATAGTAATACTAGCTGCATAGAAATGATATTATTCCTAGTTCAAAGGTAGGAAAAGCAGAGGAGTGTAATCTGTTTTTCATATGTATTGGAAATTTTATTTGTATGTGCCGATCCATTCTGAATCAATATGAAGGTAACCCGTGGTTAATTCAACAAAGACTCTTTCATCATAAGAAAAATTTCCAAACTTGCTAATATTACACATATATTCGTGAGCAGGTCCTGATTCTTCAGCTAATAAATATCCAAATGGTTTAAAGTTTATTTCAGACCATTTTTGCCATCCCATAATTTCGTCCGCAATCCAGGAAAATCCGAACATTCTGTATTTTGTTGAAAGCGTTGAATAAAGGTATACCTCATAAATGGTTGGTAGCCCCGTCTTCTCCTTATGAAGAATAAAGTCTATTAAATCAGTTTTAGAGCGGAGATACCCGGATTTATCAGTGGACATGAACATTGTAAGGATCTGCTTAAGAACATTTAAAGGTTTTATTTGATAAATTCCTTTAATCAATCGTGAAGGTGTCTTTAATTCTCTGATAATCGACATTCCCTGATGAACAAAGTCCGCGAAATCTGAAGCATACCAAACTCCCGTTTTATTGTTGCAATCTTCACATAGAGTATATCCGCCACTACCTTTGTTACTTCTCATTTCTTTGCCATACAAATGGCTAGTTTGATCAGTCAAGTGTACATGATTCTGAACAGAAATCGGGGTATTATTAAATGCTGCCCTTGGGGGAACATGTTCAAAGGATAATTTCCTCTGTTTCCCACACAGAGCACAGATGCCTTCAATTACTCGTTTTTCTTTCATGGCACTAAAAGTTTCATTTGTTTACTTTCAGTCTTTGAATTTAATAAATATATCCCTAAGATCATGGTTGCCTTTCTCGGCGTGAATAATACAGATATCGCTTGCGATTTTTTTATAACCATTCTCAAATAGAATTTTCACCATTTCTTTCACCTTACCTCTAGATACATCATATGAAACCTCATTTTTAAATAATTCCAAGAGGATTTCTCCCACCTTTCCGGGGGTAGTATTAATATGCTTAGATAGACCATTAATAATTGAATATCTATCCTGTTGAGAAATAAATTTTGCACTTTGTTTCATCCACTCAACTATTTCGTCATCAATCTCAGGAATACTACTAACCCACTTACAACAGCCTGATAAAATATATTTGTCTATTTGAGGATCTTTCAACTCAATGGAATTCAGGAAGATTCTACCCCAGAGTGGTTTTATCCTATGTAACACGCTTTTATCTAAAGAAAATTTCGGGCTCCAAAAGAAAAATATTAATGATGAATAACAACGTTCATTTTTTGTATTAATCATGGTTTTAATCAAAGGATTATCAAAGTTTACATCAAGTTTCTCATATAAATATGCAATGCAAACATGTTCGATAATGTTTTGCATCGCACCTTCATCCAAATTTTCAAAATTGTTTTGAAATGCCTTCTGAAAATGACCATGTTCTTTGAACAATCCAAAAAATAATTTATTAGGTCTTCTGTGAAAGACAAAATAACCGCTCATTGATCCAATCCAGTTATTTTCATTTTCATTAGGGTAGATATTTTTGAAGTTTTGGCTTAGCCAGTCAGAATCTAAAAATTGAATATTGGGCAAAAATTGACCTAAAACAAAATAACACAATGGAGCATCTTCCTTCGCAGTAATAATTCTCGTAAAGATTCTTTTTATATCCTCATCCCACATATTTGCGGGTTTTGGTTCGACCCTTGCAACTCTCAATGAATATTGCATTAACGCCATAAAAATTTTCCCCTTTGGATTGTTCAAAACAGTCATTGTTAAATTTTTATAATCATAAACCTCGTACTCATCTTTTTCAAAGATACATATCAAGATTTCTTTGATTAGCTTCAGGAGGCTTGGAGGAAAGGCATGCAAATCATCTTGTAGACCAACCTCCAAAAATGATAACAAACTTGAAATAAACCATCTAGCATGAACATCACTCTCATTGTATTCATTCCAAAATCCTGACTTTATAATAATACTTCGAACAGTTTGCAAAATTTCAACACAATCAAAAGTAATCTTCTCGTCTCTCCAACATTCATGAAGACCTCTTATCCAGGAATACATAAAATGTGTAGGGGAATCGAGAATTGCATCACAATATGAATTGAAATGATTTGGGTTTTTCCTTACAGCAAGTACGATAACATCTGAAAGGCCATTAATTGATGGGCCCATAAAAGATTGTTTGGTTGTACTGAATTCTTTAAAAAATGAAACAATGTCTTCAATATTCATCTTTACCAATTCTTCAATTGTTAATGGCGAGATAGTTCCAACAATACTTCCATGCCATGAATCAAAACCAGGATGATCAAGGTTAATATCCTTGCCATTACTCAATTGCTCTTTTAATTTAAGGATTCTTGGATCACTCGTGTCACCAAATGCACTGAGCCATTCAAGTTTACTATACGCAATTAAACTTTTTACTTTTTCTTCTTCCCCGATAATATCTTCAAGGAATTCATAGCTCTGGTTCTCTATCCAATAAAGGATTTGATCTATCTGGTCAGGGGAAAATTCTTTAGAATGAATTCTTATTAATTCATACAATTCATGTTTTACGAGGGTATTATTCAATGGATTATCATTCCACTTCCAGAACAATTCGTTGAACTCATCATATCTTAATTTAATCGTATGAATTGCTAATCTATTAAATATAGGATTTTCATGAGCTAAGAAATTTTTTAATGTCACTAAAATATGTTCACGAGGAAGAACCTCAAGACAATCTCTGATTAAATAAACAATTTGACAACTATAATTTTCTGGGAAAGAAGTTTGTTCATGGTCTTCAAGTGCTGGTAAAGAAATGTTGTTAAACATCGATTGATCGAGTTTTATTACCTCTGTTGCTTTTTTTATAGCTATTTCGAGTAATTCCAAACCACAACAACCAATTAGTTTTGGTTTATAATCTGCTAGCATTCTAGACAAATCATAAGGTTGAAATATTGAGAAAACTTTCTCATATGTTTCTTCTTCAACATATCTATGTTTTAAAAGTATACCTATGGCTTTGACAAGTAAACCTTTATTACCAATGTTGATCAACCTTTCCAAGAGGATTCCATAATCAAAACTTACACCACTATACCATTTACCTGCTTGTACCTCCATGATAAAGTCAAAATGTTCATCTGAAATATATTTTTCTGGCAACGCACAGATCACTCGAAAAATAGAATAATCAGTTCGTGAATTTTCTACTTTACAACCATCATCCTTTTTATAAGAAATAATATCTTTGATGATTAAGACAAGAGTTTCTGAGATAATAGGATCTTGTTTTAGGAGGTTTTGATTAGAAACCTCTTCTATATACTGAAGAATTCTCCAGTCTGGCATTGAAAAATAACCTGGTTTGTCGACAGCTTCAATTGGTTCAGGATTTAAAGATCCTTTAAAATAACCCTCCTTAAATAAGTATGTTAACCATTTAGGATGTTTAAGGGTACTAAAAAAATATACATATTTAGATTCAGTACTTAGTAGATTAGGGAGAACTCTTAGAACCTCCCCTGATGGCTCCTCCATTTGTACCAATGAATCCATTCGATCTGCTAATGCATAATAGTCTCCTATTAAATTTGATAATACCTCTTCAAATTCACTCCAAATTTGGATAACATCTTTAGGAGCTCTTGGTGTATTAAACGCTCCACTCCTATGAGCATATTTATTAAGCCACAGAGCTACCTTTATATACTGCTTGCTGACGGGGGATTCAAATGAAAATCCGAATGAGACCATTATGGACGAAATATGCCCTCTAGCTGCCTTGAATTTTTCAAAAGTTATATCCTTAAGATAGTCATAGTGCTTGTAATCCTCTTTGAACTCATTAAAAAGCTTTTCTAAGGCCTCCGCAGTAATTTCCTTTTGGAACTGTTCCTTTTTTCTTTCCTGTTCAAAAATATCTCTTAGCCCACCATCAATTTCTCTAAGAAGATGAGCTAATATATAAGATTTTGAAGCTAAATCGCATGAGAGAATATTAACCCCATCAAAGTAGAAATTGGCAATCTCTGGTCCAATAGAATTCAAACCTTTATAGATTTCATTTTGTCGATCTGTCATAGCTCTATATTTTTAATGTCGATAAGGTATCAGCACCTGATTCTAGTTTACCGAATGTATAAACAAAAGTTGAACTTGAATAATTAAAAGCAAGAACCCAAGAATATCACCATTATCATGTAAAATTAGACAATAGTTTCTATTCAAACAATACACCCATGCCCTTGGGATTTGTTGTGGCTTCTGGCACGCCGTGTAAGACTTAAAGGGAACCTTCATCAGCAAATGAATAATACCGGTAATCCCCGATAATGAAGTGATCCAGAACTGCCATATCAAGTAAGATGCCGCAATCCTTAATCTTCTTTGTAATCCTTTGATCAGCTTTGTTAGGTTGGATATTTCCGCTGGGTTGGTTATATCACAGGATGATGGCATTTGCCCTGTGATCCAAACAAATCTTGAAAAGTTTTTTAGGATCAACAACGGTCCCGGAGAAACCGCCCTCAGATATTCTAACCTTTTTGGTCACACGATTTGCTTTGTTCATCAGAATGATCCAGAATTCTTCATGAGGCAGATCACCCATCAGGGAATTGAAGATCTCAAAGGCATCGTGACTATTGGCAATCTTATCCTTTTGGATAACGTCAGATTCGTTTCTTATGCGAGCCAAAGCGAACATGGCACAGATCTGAACGGCGATCTTTTGTCCGATACCTTTGAATTGTTGGAGATCTGAAACACTGTACTTCCAGAATTCTGAAAGGTTATTCCTATAAATGTTTCGGCTTTTTTCGAATTTTGTGATTGTGAATAATGCAGATTTGATCTGAATGCTGATCTTCTATTCATTATAAAAAAATCATGTGCCAAGCCATTTGTTCTTAAAAGTAGAGTAAAATATTATGATCTTTACATCATAATTTAACTACTATTAATTCTTCATTCTTCATTTTTCATTCTTTATGATCCGGATCGGCATTCTCTCAGATACCCACTCGTTTATCCATCCCAGGACCTATGAATTTTTTAAAGATTGTGATGAGATCTGGCATGCAGGCGACATCGGGAATTTCGAGTCGGCCGAGGC
Source organism: Bacteroidales bacterium (assembly GCA_003142515.1). GTDB lineage: Bacteria > Bacteroidota > Bacteroidia > Bacteroidales > FEN-979 > FEN-979. Next base: position 17,930 of record PLMO01000162.1, on the reverse strand, counting down.
GTTGCGCAAGTTCAAGCCTTTCCAGGCTGTTTACGGGAACATCGACGGAGGCGAATTGCGGATGATGTTTCACCGCGACCTGGTTTTTTTTGTGGAAAAGGTGAAAGTCGTTATGACACATATCGGCGGATATCCGGGGCATTACGAGAAGACAGCCAGGGGACTGATCACGAAAGAAAAACCGCAATTATTCGTCACTGGCCATTCACATATTTTAAAAGTGATGTTTGATAAAAAATACCAGTTGCTCTTTATCAATCCCGGTGCAGCAGGGAAATACGGTTTACATAAGTCTATTACGATGGTAAGGTTTGTTGTGGAAGGAGAGCAGATGAAAAACCTGGAGGTGCTGGATATTCCAAGAAATGAAAATTAATTGAAAATTGATAATGAATTTGTTATTGGGTATTAGGTATTGGGTATAGGTCAATACAATAGATTGAAAAATATATTTCATGGGATTCGATGACCCCGTAGGGGTCAAATATTTATAGAATGAAGGGAATAATTAAATAACCCTGACACCGTAGGAGTCACATATTTGTAGAATGAAGGGAATATTAATTAACCCCATGACCCTGTAGGGGTCACATATTTGTAGAAACACGGAAACCCATAAATAGCACCACCCCTCCCCATGAAAATATTTGAACATAGTTTCTGGTCAGCACGGGGAGGGGAAGGGGGAGGGGAACCCCGATTTTAGATTTTAGATTTTGAATATTGAACATTGAACAACGAATAAAGAATAACGAATAACGAACAACGAATAACGAATACCTAATACCTAATACCTAATAACCTGCAGCTATGACAAGGTTCTTAGAGAAAACGGCTGATCATCTTTACAAGACCTACGGTGATAAGATCTCCGATCTCTGTATCGTTCTTCCCAACCGCAGGGCCGGCTTGTTTCTTCAGAAATATCTTGGAAACAGCATTGGTAAAACCATCTGGTCACCGGCCATTTTTTCAATCGAAGATTTTCTGATCAACATCTCCGGACTGCGCATTTGTGATCCGACACAGGTTTTATTCGAATTATATGAGATCCATAAAGAACTGGAAGGCCAGAATGCACAGCCTTTCGACGAATTCACCAGCTGGGCACAGCAGCTCCTGGGTGATTTCAATGAGATTGACAGTTACCTCGTCGATGCAAAAGATCTTTTCAGTTTCCTGAATGAAGCAAAAGCGCTATCCGTCTGGAACCTCGACAACAGACCACTCACAGATTTTGAAAAGCAGTACCTCCGTTTTTTCAATTCCCTTTACACCTACCATGAACAATTGGGCATTCGCCTGCTCTCCTCCAACCTGGCATATCCCGGCCTTCTTTTCCGGAAAACGGCTGGACAGATCGGTAAACTCCTCGAAAAAATAACCTGGGAAAAGATCATCTTTGCCGGATTTAATGCATTGACAAAGGCCGAAGAAGTGATTATTGACAGCCTGGTTTCTCTTGGAAAAACGGAAATGTTGTGGGATGCGGATGCCTATTATATGGAGGATGAAAAACAGGAAGCCGGATTTTTTCTCAGGATGTGGAAAAGGAAATGGAAGAATCAGCCTTTTAACTGGATTGAAAAGGATTTTGCAGCATCATCTGCGAAAATCAGGATCATCGGAGTTCCATACCATGTGGGACAGGCAAAACTCTGTGGCGAACTATTGTCTGGTCAGCTCCTCAAGGATCATCGTGCAGAGGATACGGCCGTGGTAATGATGGATGAACAGGTTCTTATCCCGGTATTAAACTCGCTTCCGCCGGTCGTGAAAGAACTGAATATCACCATGGGACTTCCACTCCGGCAGACGCCTGTGTATGACCTCTTCGATACAATCTTCAGGATGCACGAAAACACATCCCGTTTTGAAAGATCAGGATCACAGGGGAAAGAGAAATTCTATTATCGTGATATTCTTAGGGTGCTTCAGCATCCATATGCAGCGCGGATGGCGGGAACACTTCTTAAAGGGAATATTTTTATCCTGGAAGACCTGATTGCTGAAATACGTGCAGGAAGCCGTGTTTTCCTTGGGAAAGAGGAACTGATCCAATCGGGAACAGGAATCTTCGCCGGGAGCCTCGGTTTCCTGGAACCGGTATTCGAATCCTGGCAGGATCCTGTTAAAACCATCGAATCGCTCCGGAAGATCATCGCACATTTGCGTGATGGCTTTATCTCCGGGGAAAAAGAAAAAGAATCCCGGTCGGCACAGATAGAAGTGGAGTTCCTGTACGCTTTTTCCCGGATCATCTACCGTCTTTCAACCCTGATTGAAAAATATAATGCCATCAAAAACCTGAAGGTTTTTCATTCACTGTTCAACCAGCTGGCAGGTTTTACCTCTCTGCCATTCTACGGCGAGCCATTGCGTGGACTGCAAATGATGGGAATGTTGGAAACCCGAACCCTCGATTTCGATAACCTGATTCTGCTCTCTGTCAATGAAGATCTGATTCCCAGCGGAAAAACCACCCAGTCGTTCATCCCCTTCGATATCCGCCGTCATTTCCGCCTTCCGACCTATCAGTATAAAAATGCGATCTATGCCTATCATTTTTACCGCCTGATCCAACGGGCAAAGCAGGTATATCTTCTTTATAATACCGAAAGCGATGAACTGGGAGGCGGCGAAAAAAGCAGGTTCGTCAAGCAGATCCAGCAGGAATTGCGAACTTACAATCCCAACATTAGCATCGAAGAGGAGATCCTGGTAACCTCCCCACTAAAAACTTCATCGTTTCCGGACCTTAAGGTGCCAAAGACCGGAGAGGTCGCGGAAATGCTTATGAAGAAAGCGGAAACCGGGTTTGCTCCCACTTCGTTGAACAATTATATCCAGTGTTCCCTTAAGTTTTATTTACAGGATCTTCTCGGATTGCGTGAAGATAAGGAGGTGGAAGAAACCATCGATTCGCAGGTGCTTGGGCTGGCGATCCATGAAACCCTCGAAAAGCTTTACAGGCCATACCAGGAAATAGTTTTAACGGAAGAAGCCATCGATAAGATGCTGACCCTTTACCAGGCAACGCTCGATGATGCATTTAAGAAAAAGTTCAAAGGATCGGATGTGGCTTATGGGAAGAACCTGTTGCTGGTCAGGGTAGCCAGTATCCTGGTAAAGAAATTCCTGGAAAAAGAAAAAGAACGGATTGGTGACCTCAGGAAAGAAGGATCTGCTGTCACGGTCGCTTACCTTGAAAAACCATTGGCAGACAGGATTGAGATCGGTTTTGGTGATAAGATCCTGGATGTTAAACTCAGGGGGTTTGTCGACCGGATTGACAGGATAGGAGAGGAGTGGAGGATCATCGATTACAAGAGCGGGAGCGTTTCTCCTTCCGCACTGAAGTTCGCGGATTGGAACGAACTCAAAGAGGATTCTGACCTGGGAAAAATTGTACAGCTATACACCTATGCATATCTTTTCCGGCATGGAAGAAGTGAAAAAACGGTAGATATCAGAGCTGGCATCATCTCTTTGCGGAGACTGAATGAAGGATTTATGCAGGTTCCATCCCTCACCTCTATAGAAAAAAATGGATCGTTGATTGGGGAGGAGGACCTGGCCGAATTTGAAAAGATACTGAAAGAGATCCTGGAAGAAGTTTATGACTTCAGTATTCCATTTTCGCAGACGGAAGATGTGAAACGATGTGAGAACTGTGATTTCGTCAATCTCTGTGACCGGTAGTATGCTACTCAGAAAAAACAGTTGCCTCGTAAATGTAAATATCAGCATCCTTCCAGCCGTTCCAGCCCAGGCCGGCTTTATCACGCGAACAATGCCCGAGAAAATCTTCTTTGCTCCATCCTGTCCCGGTAGCTACCTGCGGTAAAAATGTTCCTGAATGGGAACCCTTTTTGATATAGATCCCATGTTTTCCCAACACGATCTCATCAATGGAACTGATCTTCTTCATGGGTGAAAGGACAGAAATTTCGATCGAAATCCCGCTGACCTCTTTTGGATCGACAGGTGGAAAACGATTATCCTGGGTTGAAGAAGCGATGGCCATCTGCTGGATCACCTTGTAAAGAGGTTCTTCCGCGTTGAAACAGCCGACACAACCCCTGAGAATGCTATTTTCATTTAGGGTGACGAAGGCGCCGCAGGGTGTTTTCAATGTTGCTGAAAACCCGGAAGGATTGATCTCGGGAATTTTATTATTGCAGATATATTGGACAAGGGTATTTCTGGCGATCTTCAGCAGTTCTTTCTTGTCTTTGTCGGTGAGATTAAAACTGTGAGAAGACGGAATTGGTTTATTCTTCTTTGAGAGCACGATCGACCAGTACCCGACCACCTGGCTTTTATCCTGGAATTTCGAATCACCTGAGTTTTGATAATAAACCGGGGTCATTGCAATGCCGGGGTCGCCTTCCGTCATATAGAGCAGCGTAAGTACCGATGTCCACCCGCACAAACTGGTCGCAAGGTTTGTTACATTCTTTTCTTCATTTTCTTTTAAGGTGCTGAGCAGCCGGTCCGGTTGATTGGTGAGGATGGCATCACAGGTGTTTTTATCCACCTTCAGGGCATCATTGTAAGGTGGATAGTGTGAAAAATCGCTGCTGATCACAAACAGATTATTCCCGTTCAGGTAAGGTTTCAGCGCACGGGCAATCTTCCTGCACGACTCTGTCGATTGCGTCCCCAAAATGATCGGAACCAGGGTAAAGCTTTTCTTCAGGTAATACTGCAGGAACGGCACCTGAACCTCGATGCTGTGTTCATTCCGGTCGGCATCCGGGTTGTAAGAGAATACTGCATTTTCTTTGATCAGTTTATTTGCAAGATCGATGTTCACCTTGATTTTTCCCAATGGTGTCTGGTAATCTCCCACATTATAGATGGATGCGCCCATAAAGGCAATATGATGGCTCGATCCGATTATGAAAACATTATCATATTGTTTCCCGGGATCAAGTTGATTGTAGCTGCTCGCGGCCACGACTCCTGAGAACTCATAGCCGGCATGCGGGCAGATGATGGCAATGACATCTTTGGCGGATGCAGGTTTTGCTTTTGAGAACAGGTTACCCAGCAGCGCCCGGAGCTCTGCCGGATCAGACGGGTAAAAACTTCCTGCAGCGGCCATCGGCCGGTCGACCAGCGCCGGGATTGTTTTACTTTCCTGCGAACGGCAGCCGGATTCAATCAAAACAAATATGAGAACCAGCCAAAACCAGGATTGAATTTTTTGCATATTTTTCATAACTTTGGTACTTCTCTACAAAGTTAGTGTATGAAAATCAGATTTGAAAATACTTTGCGAATTTCTTTGTTCATCCTGGGCTTTTCTTCGCTTGCCACACAGATTTTCCTGATCCGTGAATGCTTCTCTGTCTTAAACGGCAATGAACTTGTCATCGGCATAGTCATGGCGAACTGGATGCTGCTCACGGGCGCTGGTGCATACATCGGCAGGTTCTTCGGAAGGATGAAAGGTAAGATCCCTTTTCTCCTATTCCTGCAATTCCTGTTCTCCCTTCTTCCGATGCTGATGCTGTTGAAACTCGATCTCTGGAAAGCAATCTCCCTCCCCTCGGGAAGTGTGCCCGGGCTCATCCCCGTTATCCGTTCCATGTTCCTTTTCCAACTGCCATTCTGCCTGCTCAACGGATTTTTGTTTGTTGCCTATGTCCATGAACTGTCGGAAATGACAAGAAAGAATGCCACCTCCGGTTCCTACGCTATCGAATCGGTGGGTGGAATGTTCGCTGGATTATTGGTTAATATTTATATTCTGAAATTTTCCGGGATGTTTGATGGACTTCGCATCCTGCTGGTCATCAACCTGCTAGTTTGCATGCTCTTTTCCGTCACTTGCGGAATCAGACCACAAAAGATCATTATGGTCCCGGTATGCTTGATTTTTATGGTGCTTCCTTTTTTTGCAGATCTTGACACGTATACGGGGAAACTGTATTATCCTGGACAGCATCTGATCTTCCATAAAAATACTTCCTATGGAAAACTGGATGTGACCATGAATGCTGGTCAGCTCAATTATTTCGAAAACGGGCTGCTGCTCTTTTCTTCCAACAATGAAATCGTGAATGAAGAATCCGTTCATTTTGCCATGATTCAGCATCCCGTTCCAAAGAAAATATTGCTGATTTCCGGGGGAATTTCCGGCACGATAACTGAAATTCTGAAATACCATCCCCTCCGGATCGATTATGTCGAGCTCGATCCCGGGTTGATCAAGCTTGGACAAAGGTATTCGAAGATCCTTGATGATAAAAGGATTCATATTATTCATGGGGATGCACGGCGTTTTATCCGGCAAACCAAAGAAAAATATGATGTCGTTCTGGTAAACCTGCCCGAACCTTCCACACTTCTGATTAATCGTTTTTATTCCCGTGAATTCCTCATGGAACTGAAACAGGTGCTTACCCCCGGCGCCGTTGTTTGTGAAAGTTTGCCCACCACATCGGATTATGTGAGCAAATCAGCTGCCCGGACGAATTCAACATTGGTTCAAACCATGAAAACCCGGTTTCAGAATGTGCTGATCCTTCCGGGACAAAAAAACTATTTCCTCGCTTCCGACAGCACCCTGTCTCAGGAAATCGACTCAATGATTGCCTGTCGCGGTATCTCCAACCTCTACGTGAATTCCTGGTACCTGGATGAAAATTCGCTGAAAGAACGAAGTGAATATATCCATTCACACCTGGATAAAAATGCAGAGGTGAACAGCGATTTCAGGCCAGTGGCCTTTTTTCAGCAGTTGCGGTACTGGACTTCCATGTTTGAATGGAACATGCTGGCAGCCGGGATCGTGATCCTGGTATTGCTTTTCTTCGTCTTTATCAGTCTGAACAGGATCAGTCTGGGACTTTTTACCGGCGGTTTTACAGCTTCATCCCTCGAACTGTTGATCCTGGTTTCATTCCAGGTCATCTATGGATATGTTTTCCTTGCAACCGGGATCATCCTTGCCTTGTTCATGGCAGGACTTGCCCTTGGCGCCTTCTCATTCAACCGGATGGTTCCTGTTCCTACCGAAAAAAAATACATTCATATCCAAATCTGCCTGGCCTTATTTTCCCTAGGTTTTCCTTTTATCATCCTGGCTTTGAACCTGCCCGGAATACCGGTGATGATGGTTCAGATTGTATTCGTCTTTTTGACACTGATCCTTTCTTTCATCATTGGCCTGGAGTTTTCGCTGGCATCAGCCGTTGGCGGCAAGGATATCACCCTAAGAACATCATTCAATTATTCTGCTGACCTTTTCGGATCGGCCATAGGGGCGATTGTTACAACCTTGTTGCTGCTTCCTTTCCTGGGTTTTGTAGCTTCCAGCCTGGTCATGGTTGCGATGAATCTTTTTAGTGCAGGATTCCTTTATCTCGGGCAGAAAAAGTTGTAACTTTAGGGTCGGAAAACTTCGAGCCTGACAGGGTAAATTGACCTCGCCCCCCGTGGGGGTGATTAAAAAGTTCTAAAGAAAAACCTTACTTATTAGTCAACCTCTGGAGGGGGTGAGGTGTGATAACTAGATTCCGCATCCCGAGTACTCGGGAAATTTACGAAGGCCGCCCGGCCTGAGGGCAAATGAAAGAAAAGAAAAAGATGGCAAAAAAAATATCAAAAAGGGATTTTTTACGCTATAGTGTTTTAGGACTTGGCGCCGCTGCTGCAAGTGTGGGTACAGCCAGGGCGCTGGCGAAAGGGATGATCAATAAAGAAAGAAATTCTTCCTCTGAGCCGGTTGCTGACCTGGGAAAATATATCCGCGAATCTCCTTATTCCATTCAAACAGCCAGAGGTGTCAAATGCCAGATATGTCCGAACAACTGCCAACTCAAGGAAGGACAGGATAGCCTCTGCCGCACCCATATGGTCAAGGATGGGAAACTATACTCAATCGCTTACGGAAATCCTTGTTCTGTGCATGTCGATCCCATTGAGAAAAAGCCTTTGTTCCATTTTCTTCCTTCTTCTCACAGCTTCTCCATTGCTACGGCGGGATGTACATTCGCCTGTCTGAACTGCCAGAACTGGGAAATCTCCCAGGAAAGTCCGAGAAAGACGACAAATATGGACCTGATGCCGGTGAAAGTGATGGAAGAAGCGGTTCAGAATGGTTGCAGGTCGGTTGCCTATACCTATGCCGAACCCATTGCATTTTATGAATACATGTTTGACAGCGCTAAATTTGTCAGGGCAAGAGGATTGAAAAACATTCTGGTATCCAACGGGTTCATTAATGAAAAACCATTGCGCGACCTTTGTAAATACCTTGATGCGGCAAGCATCAACCTGAAGGGGTTCAACGAGGAGATCTATGAAAAACTGAACGGCGGCTCCTTACAACCGGTGATGAATTCATTGAAAATTATTAAGGAAGAAGGAGTCTGGCTGGAGATCATCAATCTGGTTGTTCCTGGCTGGACTGATAAACCCGATATGATCACGCAGATGTGCGACTGGCTGGCAAAATCCGGCTTCGAGGAAACACCTCTGTCCTTCAGCAGGTTCTTTCCGTTGTATAAGCTGAAAGATCTTCCTTACACCCCGCTTGACATCTTGGAAAAAGCGCGGGAGATCGCTCTAAAATCGGGGATAAAATATGTTTATATTGGCAATGTTCCGGGCTCTCCTGCGGAAAATACCTATTGTCCAAACTGTAAAAAGATGGTTGTGGAACGTAGAGGGTTTACCATTCTCAATAACTATATAAAAGATTCTGCCTGTAAGTTTTGCGGGACGAAGATTGCCGGAGTTTGGAGCTAATCAATATTATTGACATTAATAATTCCAGAATTACTCATTAATCATTTCCAGGCATTATTAATTCCTCATTATTCATTAAAGTAATAATCTAGAAGGATAAATTATGCAGTGAATTGGCGAGTTAAAACCCCGCAGGGGTGTTATTATTATAGGAAGTGGAAATCAAATACCAATAAAAACCCCATAGGGGTGACATTATACTGAATGATTGGACACTAGTGAAAAATATAGCTCAATGAGTGAAAAGAATGAACTGATCGTTCCCGATGAACTGATAATGAATAAAATACTGATCATAAGAGGAATCAAAGTGATGATCGACAGTGACCTTGCAGAACTTTATGGGGTTACTACCAAAAGACTTAATGAGCAGGTAAGACGTAATACCAAACGCTTCCCTGAAGATTTTATGTTTCAGCTTACTGAACAGGAGAAGCAAGAGGTGGTCGCAAATTGCGACCACCTCAAACGGCTCAAGTTCTCACCGAATCTTCCTTATGTATTTACTGAGCATGGAGCTGTGATGCTTGCCAGCGTTCTGAATAGCGACAGGGCTATAATCGTTAATATTCAGATCGTAAGAGTATTTACCAGAATGCGCCAATTGATAGAAACCCATACAGAGATATTGAGAAAGCTGGAGCAATTACAAAAGAAAGATCTTGAACAGGATCAACAAATCCTTTTAATCTTTGAATACCTTAAACAGCTTGAACAAGTGAAACAGCAGGAACTTGAGTTTAAAGGACGTAAAAGGATAGGTTATAAACGGAATAATGAATAATTACAGAATAAGTAACGACCTCGAATTCCCCGGATTTCATTGATTCCAAATATCAAGGTAAACCGGCAAATGATCAGAGAAACCACCTGTATACCTCGGACCAGAATAAGTCCGAAATGGTTTTCCTCCTAAAAACCGCTCATCTTCTTCCATCAGGAATGCTGAATGGAAAATATGAACAGATCCAGGTGAGGTTTGCAAACCTTTCTCCTTAAGCAAAAAATTCCCGGAAACCATGAACTGGTCAAGGATGGCCCATTTGCCCTGGAATTTATGTGTTCCTTCATTTACATTGTTCATCTTCGGCAGCATCAGGTTTACCAGGCTGGCGGGTGTTGTTTGGGCAGAATAAGTCTCTGCTTTGAGCACTTCACAGATGGCCGGCTGGTCAGGTTCATCATTGAAATCACCCATGATGATGATGTATGGATCCACCCGGTTCTGTTGAAGAGAATCGAGAGCTGATCTGAGCGTTTGAGCTACCAGCCTTCGTTTTGGAACACTTTCTGTGAATCCTCCTCTGCGGGAAGGCCAGTGGTTGACGAAAATATGCACCGTATCTGTATTAAAAACAACTCCTTTCACGTAGAGAATATCCCGGGTGTGCATCAATGAATCAGAAGGAAAGTGAATGTTGATATTTCTTGAGAATACCACCCTGAATAATTCAGGACGATAGAGAAAGGCCACATCAATTCCACGGGAATCAGCCGATTCGTAATGAATGAACCTGTATTTGTACTTCTTCAGCGGTGTTTCATAGATCATCTTATTCAGTACATAGCGATTCTCCACTTCACAAATCCCGATCATGGCAGGCGGTTCCCATCCTCCGATGGCAATAAAGGTCTTTGCAAGGTGATCCAGCTTTAAAAGAAATTTACTGAAAGTCCATCTTTTTATTCCTTTCGAAGTAAACTCATCATCCAGTTTCGTTGTATCATCATATGGATCGTAAAGATTTTCAAGATTATAAAAAACAATCCTGACAATTTGACTCTTTTTTAATACTGTATCTATCTTGGCATGGTTTTCGAAAATGCCGCCATACTGTCTTTCTGTCACTTTTTGACAAATGGATAAGAGAGGGACCAGGAGAAAAAAAACAGGAAATAAAGTTCTCATATAAATGAAATTACCAGTAATTCAAAAAGTATTATCAGATTGTAATAAAATCGGGTATCATGAATTAAAGAACAGAATCCCTGTCATTAATCGTTCAGAATGGAAAAAGTAATCAGCCGGTTGCGAAAAAAACGCGAAATGTTAACAAAATTTAACATGGGAAGAATATACTATTGAAAAACACGAACCGTTTTCTGATCAACATTGAATAACCTAAAAAAAGAAGTAACAGTATGAAACGATTGATTGGTCTTTTTCTGGTAGCAGTGGCTGGAGGTGTCATTGCGTTAGGCGCTTACAAATTAATGGAGAAGAAACAACCTTACTATTCTTATGCTGCAGGACAGAAAATGTCGCTACGGCCGGTGAATTATATGCCGGGCATCCCGTTTAATGAACCGGATTTTGAAACAGCTGCAGAAATTTCAGTGCAGGCAGTTGTTCATATCAAGACTGAATTTCAAAGGAAAAGCAATGTATACGATGATTTTTTCAATTTCTTCAATTACGGACAAGGCATGCCCAACCAGGCTATAGAAGCCATGGGTTCAGGCGTGATCATTGATCCGGAAGGATATATCGTTACCAATAACCATGTCGTGCAGGATGCGGATAATATCACTGTGACACTCAACGACAAACGCGTCTATAAGGCAACCATCATTGGTACCGATGCCAGCACCGACCTGGCATTGATCAAGATTGAAGAGAAGGGTCTTCCTTTTCTTACTTACGGAAACTCAGATGAAGTCAGGTTAGGGGAATGGGTGCTGGCAGTGGGGAATCCGTTTAACCTTACTTCAACAGTCACAGCCGGGATTGTCAGCGCCAAAGCCAGGGACATCAACATCCTGGGTTCCCAGGGCGCTGTTGAATCATTTATCCAGACCGATGCTGCCGTAAACCCTGGTAACAGCGGAGGGGCCCTGGTTAACCTGAAAGGACAGCTTATTGGCATCAATGCAGCCATTGCTTCCGGCACCGGGAATTATGTAGGGTATTCATTCGCGATCCCTGCAAACATTGTGAAAAAAGTTGTAGATGACTTTATGAAATTCGGAAAGATCCAGAAGGGATTTCTCGGGATACGTTACAGGGAGATTGACGACCAGTTTGCAAAAGATAATGACCTGCCATCTGTCAAGGGCGTATATGTTCAGGAAGTGGTTGAAGGCGGGGCAGCGGAAAAAGCAGGGATGAAAAAGGGCGATGTCATCCTCCAGATGCAGGGGATGCCGGTTGACAGCAAATCGGAACTCCAGGAGATCATCAGCCAGCATAACCCCGGTGACAAACTTAGCCTTACTGTTTACCGTGACGGCAAAGAAATGGATCTGTCTTTGACCCTTCTCAACGAAAATGAAAGCCTGGGCTTTACGAAAAATGACCAGATCATTATTCATGGCGCTACTTTCCAGCACATCACCGATAACGAAAAACAACGGTTCAGGATCGACGATGGGTACAAGATCGTTCATCTCGATAACGGTTTGCTGAGAAATTCCGGCATCAGGGAAGGTTTTATTGTAATTGCAATTGATAAACAACCCGTCCATTCTACGCAGGACCTCAAGGAAGCTTTTACATCGAAGAAAGGAGGCGTGCTCATCGAGGGACTTTACCCCAATGGCATGAGAGCGTATTATGGCATTGGACAATAGGAGTGAACCATAATGAGACAATTAAAAATATCCAAATCAATAACCAACCGGGAAACCGCTTCGCTGGATAAGTATCTTCAGGATATCGGTAAGGAAGAACTGATCACAACCGATGAAGAAGTTCAATTGGCGCAGCGGATCCGTGCCGGTGACCAGCAAGCCCTTGAGAAACTCTGCAAGGCAAACCTGCGTTTTGTCGTATCCGTTGCCAAGCAGTACCAGAACCAGGGTCTTAGCCTTCCTGACCTGATCAATGAAGGAAACCTGGGATTGATCAAGGCGGCCCGCCGTTTTGACGAAACCCGTGGATTCAAATTTATTTCATACGCAGTCTGGTGGATCCGGCAATCGATCTTGCAGGCACTTGCCGAACAATCCAGGATCGTCAGGTTACCCTTGAACCAGGTGGGCTCCCTGAGTAAGATGAACAAGGTTTCATCCCGCCTGGAACAGCGGTTCGAAAGGCCTCCTTCTTCCGATGAGATCGCCACAGAAATGGAGATCTCTCAACATAAGGTAGAAGAGACACTTCAGATCTCCACACGGACCATCTCTATGGATGCTCCTCTCGACCAGGACGATGACCTTCGGTTCCTCGATGTCTTTGTGTCGGAAGATGTACCGGGCACAGATGAAGATCTGATCAGGGAATCATTGGCAAGAGAAATCCAGCGGTCACTTTCCACCCTTGCAGAGAAGGAACGGGAGATCATCAATCTCTTCTATGGGATTGGCGTTCCGCACAATTATACCCTCGAAGAGATCGGCGACATGTTCGATCTTACCAGGGAAAGGGTGCGTCAGATCAAGGAAAAAGCATTGCGAAGACTGAAACATTCTTCCCGTAGCAAATTGCTGAAAGCATACCTTGGCTGATCAGTCTTCGTGGAAATTCATCCGGATGGTCTTTATAAGGTTGGGATGAAGGCTTTACAAAACCGGGCAGGTCTTGGCGGATTGCCATATGATGGCTTTTTCGTAATTAATAATAGCTGATGCCGGCATACCCAACCCAATGATGCATAGTCGCACCGGCAGTCTTTCCCATCCCGATATCACTAACCTTAAGCCGGGGTTCATCCAGGGATGTACCATAGCCGATAAAAAGTCCCTGCAGGGGTTTACCGGATGCTGCAGCCTGCATCTTCATGATGGTAAGCAATCCGAATGGAACGGAGTATCTTCCGCACCAGGTCCATTTATAAGATTTGTAATCTTCTTCCCTGAGAGTAAACTGGGTAAATTTTCTTGCTTTTTCCAGGCCCATCGTTCCGCAAAGAGACTGGTCGATGATTTCCATTTCATGTTCTTTTGCTGCATTAAATCCTTTGTCATCACAACCATAGAATGCATAGTTGGATCCGCCCCAATCTTCGTCCCCGTAATGAACGGCATCAGTCGACATCACAAAAGCAACATCCCTGCCCCATTTCAAGCCTTTTGCTTTCAGTACCTTCCGGATACCCGATGCAAGTTGGTCCGAAAGCTGATTCATCTTTTCATACGACATATATGGCACAAGAATGGAAATGATCCGGATCTTCCGGTTGTAATACTGGAGAAATGGAATAATCGCCTCTACCGAATGTTCTGCTTGCTGAAGACTGTCATGAACCAGGTAAGATTCCACGGGAAGGGTTTTCATGATCTCTTCACGAAGATCAGAAACGGTGATGTTCCCATAAGGTTCCTTCCATTCATCAAAAGTATCAAATACCAGCCGGTTTTCAACATTGAATTTCTTCGCTTTATGGGCAACACCGAATAAAATGATAATATTTGCATGGATGTTTTTCAGTACCTCAGGATAGAGCCACCCTGCATAGATATAATCATCGTGTGGGCAGATGGCGGCTTTCTGAAAAGCGGGAGAACCTGCACCAGAATAATTGAATGACATACCCTGAACATGCCTGTTCAGTTGCGGGATCCGGCTCATGACCGAATCCATTTGCCAGGCATGTGACGCGAATCCAACGGTGTCAATAGGTTGCCGCAGGCGGAGTGCTGATGGTTTTCCCTGTGATAGTATTGTACTTACGCCAATAACCATCGAAAAAAGACAGGTCAGTAAGAGGATAATGAATTTAACGGATAGTTTCATCATGATTTAATATTGATCATGTAAAATTACCATATTTTTGCAATCCTATGAACACATTATTAAGCAATACATTTATCCCGGTTCTTTCCGGGCAGCACAATTTTCGTGACCTGGGCGGGATCCCTGCAATTGATGGCAGATTGATCCGGCGTGGCCTGCTTTTTCGCAGCGGCGACCTCCATTCCATAACAGACGAAGACATAATAACCCTTACACATCTGGGTCTTGCAATGATCATCGATTTTCGCTCACCCAGGGAATATGAAAAACGGCCGAACCGGGAAATTCCCGGCGTGAAGGAAATAATTCACCTTCCTATTTATGATGCGCCCCGCGACCTCTCCGCAAAATATGTTGAGGAGAACAATGAAGAAGGTTTAAAGCAGCTGCTGATTGATGAATATGAAAGGATCATCCTTCATTATACTGCCGAATACCATCAGTTCCTTTACGAGATTGCCCATAACCCGAATGTTCCGTTGGTATTTCAGTGCTCTGCAGGGAAAGACCGTACAGGCCTTGCAACGATCTTTCTTCTTACAGCTCTTGGGGTAGGAAAGGAGGAGATTCTCAATGATTATTACCATACGAACATCTTTGCGCAGGCCCATGCCCGCGAGATCATCGGGATACTAAATTCTGACGGACACAATGGAGAACTCATGCGCCCCATGCTCGAGGTAAGGCAGGAATACCTTGATGCCGCATTCTTGGCCATCCATGAACGATACGGTGACCTGGAAAACTTTGTTTTTCGGGAGTTGAAGGCAGAACCGGGGTTGCTAAAGGAACGGTTTCTGGAGTAGAAAATGGCGAAATGGCGAAATAGCAAAATAGCGAAATAACCTAAACCCAGAACCTCGTGCCACCATCCAGCATCCAGCATCAAGTATCCAGTATCTATACTATTTCTACAATCCCACGATCTCCATCTAGTTTCACGAAAGTAGCATCTTTCAGGAATTGTTTTGCGCCTTTTGCCCCAACCACTGCCGGGATTCCATATTCCCTTGCAACCACGGCGCCATGGGAGAGCGGGCTTCCGATTTCCGTGATCAAGCCGGAAACAATGCTGAAATAGGGCGTCCAACCGATATCCGTAAAGGAAGCTACCATGATCTCGCCGGGCTGCAATAATGCGGCATCTTCGAGTGTGTTGACGATCCTCACCCTGGCCTGGACCACACCACTGCTCACCGGGATACCTTTCAACTGTCCATCCAGTATCTCAATTTCCTGTTCTTCTTCAATGGGTTCAGGAATACCCTGGCAAACCTCAGGAAATTGAAGCGCGGCTGTTTGCGGAAGCAGTTCCCTGCGTTTGTTGGCTTTAGCCCGCCATGAAGGTGAATAATCCTTTATCATCTGCCCGATCTCCTCATGGGTCAGATAATATACCTGGTCGGCATCATCCAGGAGACCTTCCTTTACAAGCAATTCAGCATAGTGCTGCCAGGCTGTCCGTATCCTGTGCAACACCTTAATGGATGCCGATTTGGTGATCTCCCTGCGTGATACAGACGTGCGGGCATTGTTGAGGAATGATTTTATAATGATCCTCTGCATCGGCTTCAAACCCGAAAGGATCTCTTGTGTCTTCTTCCGGGAACTTTCATGTATATGCACCCTGGCTCCCGATCGTACCCGTGTCTGCAACATCTGAACCAGTTGCACCGGATTTTCTTCCCATGGTTTTTCATGGAGTTCGGCTTCCCTGACGCAACGGTGCCCGTGACGTTCAATAAACGCTCTGTAAGCATGGTTCACCTCCGGTGGTGAATCCTGTAGCAGGAGCCGCAGGGCTTCTGCCGGGGTCGCCAAAATGAAAATACCTGCAAAGCATTCCTCTGACAAGATCAGCAAGGCAAACTGTTCAAGCGATTGAACAGCATCTGCACTCTCAATATTGGGAATATCGGTAAGCAGGAGGGTGGCAATATGATGATCTTCGGAGGTGGGAAGACGTTTATTGGATGTGAGTACTCCCATCAGTGCTGAATAAAGAGTACCGGATTGAGAGGAGGCAATGATATGATGGCCAAATGCTTCATTCAGCACTTCCCTGGCTTCATCGAGTGACTGGTAATCTTTTTCAATATCACCTTTTTCAATCACCTTATAATTATTGGCAAGATACAGGAGACGCCGGACATGTTTTTTGGTCCAGCTCAGGCTGATCATCTGTTTAATGAAATGCATCACCCTTAGTGGCAAATTCGATGTAAACTGCACTTCAGGTATGTCGATGACCTTCCCGATCAATGCAAACTGAACATTTTCCGCTTTGTTCAGCCAGACATTCCTTGGATAATCCATCATGTTTGACATGTTGATGAACAACCGGTTGTAGAACATCTGGATGTAGCGGAATCCTTCATATTTTTTCAAGCTGTAAGCGCCTGCTGCCTCTGCCCAGACGGCCATACCATAGTCTACTGCATGAAATGAAACAGAATAGGTGAGGGGTGTGACAACTCCCGGCATCATCTCGCCGATATTGCCGAGCGTCCAGGTATCATTGCTGTCGCCTTTTACTGTATCCAGTTCATTGAAATGAACATCGGGGAGGGTGGTGATAGGCCGCACCTGCAGCCATTGAAGAATTCCATTTTCATCGATGGCCCACTCCATATCAACCGGATATCCCAGGTGACCTTCTGCTATCTTTGATGCATCCAGGATTTCTTTGATCTGGCCCGGTGAGATTAAATCTCCCTGTTTTTTTACCTGATCCTGAATATTGGATCCACTCCGGTATACTTTGTAATGAATCGCATCTTTCACTCCGCCCACAAGGTCTTCTCCATGACCTTTCACGGCATTTATGACAAACTGGTCGCGCCGGCCTGTCACCGGATCAGCTGAAAATACCACGCCGGAGATCTTTGCATTCACCATGTTCTGCAGAATCACGGAGATCCGGAGATCCGCATCTTCAGAAAGGTTGGTGACATATTCCCGTACACGGTCTGCATGGGTCGCTTCAATGCATCTAACAATGGCATCCCTGATCTCACTGTAACCGTTCAGGTGAAGGTAAGTTTCAAACTGCCCTGCAAAGGAAGCGATGATGCCATCTTCGCTCACAGCGGAAGAACGCACGGCTTTAGGCCCGTTCCCGAGAAGAGCAATGTTTTTTTCAAGGGAATTGTCATCCAGGCTTCGCAGGTCTGGATGAATGATCACGAAAGCATCAGGAACACTCAGGCCAAGGTCTCTCAGGATTTTCAATCCCCTGGCTTTCCCCCCGATATTTTCGTTAGTTATTTCGTGAATGAATCTGATCACAGGCTGTATTTATCCGAATGAAACCCGAACTCTACCATTCCCAACCCTTTAACCTGGTCAAATTTATAGGTCCCGATGGCTTCGAACATCAGGTATTTCTGATCCATGATATACGGAAAATGTCCATTGCGGAAGAATTCCATGGTATGTGCTTTTCCGCTTCTCATCTTGAGTTCGATCATGGCATTATCAGGCAAGATTTTAT
>PLMO01000013.1:11118-16188 GCA_003142515.1 Bacteroidales bacterium | reverse complement strand
GACGCTTCCGCATACCGTGAATTGCCTCTTGGAGTAGCACGTCCGAGGCATACGGAAGACATCAGGACCCTCATCGCCTTTTCCCGGAAACATTCCATCCCGCTTATCCCCCGGACAGCAGGTACCTCTCTTGCCGGCCAGGTAGTCGGGAATGGGCTTATCGTAGATGTTTCCCGGTATATGACAGAAATCCTCGAGATCAACACAGCGGAACATTGGGTACGGGTGCAGCCAGGCGTCATCCTTGATGAGTTGAACAAAGTCATCGAACCCTATGGATTATTTTTCGGGCCGGAGACCTCTACTTCAAGCCGGTGCATGATTGGCGGAATGGTTGGAAACAATTCCTGTGGGGCACATTCCATCCTATACGGCAGCACCCGTGATCACGTGATTTCGGTAAAAACCCTGCTTGCAGATGGTACTGAAGTTGAATTCAAAGAGATCTCTCCGGAAGAGCTTCGGCAAAAAATAACAGGGAAAAACCTGGAAAACGCTATCTACCGTACTTTCTACGAGATCTTATCCGATCCTTCAAACCAGGAAGAGATCCGGAAAGAGTTTCCCAAACCTTCGATCCACCGGAGAAATACCGGCTATGCCATCGACCTTCTACTTGAAACTGATCCTTTTACCGGTAACGGAGTTCCTTTCAACCTGTCAAAATTACTTGCCGGATCGGAAGGAACGCTGGCATTTTCCACCGAGATCAAGCTTAACCTGATTCCGCTTCCTCCGAAGCAAAAGGCGTTGATCTGTATTCATTGCCATACAATCGCTGAGGCGCTGGAAGGCAACCTGGTCGCCCTGAAATTCAATCCCGGCGCAATAGAACTGATGGATAAAGCCATCATGGATTGTACCAAAAACAATATTGTCCAGCGCAAAAACCGTTTCTTTATTGAAGGTGATCCCGGCGCCATCCTGATCATTGAATTTGCACGGGATACTGAGGAAGAGATCCTTGTCCTTGCCCGCGACATGGAAAATGAGATGCGGAAGGCCGGCTACGGGTACCATTTTCCCGTCATCTTCCCTCCCGACCTGAAAAAAGTCTGGGATTTGCGAAAAGCCGGATTGGGTGTGCTGTCAAATTATCCCGGCGACCGTAAACCGGTTCCGGTAACAGAAGACACGGCGGTAAGCCCGGAAGACCTTCCCTGCTACATAAAGGATTTTCGTGAGTTGCTTGAACAACTTCACCTGGAATGTGTTTATTATGCTCATATCGGGTCAGGAGAATTGCACTTACGGCCGGTATTAAACCTGAAAGATCCCGCTGATGTTGAGTTGTTTCACACGGTTGCACTGGAAACGGCAAAACTGGTAAAAAAATACCGTGGATCCCTGAGCGGGGAGCATGGCGATGGCCGGTTGCGTGGGGAATTCATTCCGCTGATGATTGGCGAACACAATTACAAACTGGTAAAACAAGTTAAGCAGGTTTTTGATCCGGAGGGCATCATGAATCCCAACAAGATCATTGATACCCCGAAAATGAATTCCAGCCTGCGATTTGACCCGGGACAAAAAACAAAGGAGATCGCGACGGTATTTGATTTCTCCTCAAGTCATGGAATACTCCGGGCAGCCGAACAATGCAATGGTTCCGGCGATTGCAGGAATACTTTCATTACGGGTGCAGGAATGTGTCCCTCCTACCAGGCCGTGAAAGACGAAAATACAACGACCCGGGCCAGAGCCAATATCTTAAGGGAATTCCTGACCCGTTCGTCCAAAACCAATCCCTTCGATCATAAGGAAATTTGCGAGGTGATGGACCTCTGTCTTTCCTGCAAAGCATGCAAGTCGGAATGCCCGTCGAATGTGGATATTGCGAAACTGAAGGCCGAATTCCTGCAGCATTATTACGATGCCAACGGTATTCCAATGCGATCATGGCTGATAGCCAATATAACATCTATCAACCGGTTGGGAAGTTTCCTTCCCGGGATGTTCAATTTCTTCCAGAAGAATTCCTTCTTCTCAGGAATTATTAAAAATCTCCTTGGTTTTGCACCAAAACGGAATGTTCCCTTATTATACAAAACAACCCTGGCCGTCTGGGCAAAAAAATATGCGCAGATCCTGACCGTGAAGAAAGGCAAAGTTTTTCTTTTTGCTGATGAATTCAGTAATTTCAATGATGTTGAACTCGGGATCAAAGCGGTTAAACTGCTGAATAAAGCGGGTTATGAGGTAGAGATCCCGGTTGCGATTGAAAGCGGCAGGACCTTTCTCTCAAAAGGTCTTATCCGGAAAGCAAAAAAAATTGCCAATAAAAACATCACCTTGCTAAAGGACCGGATCACAGATGAAACTCCTTTGATCGGCATTGAGCCTTCTGCCATTTTAACCTTCCGGGATGAATACCCCGAACTGGCTGACCCGGCATTAAAAGAAGATGCACTCCGACTGGCAAAAAATGCGTTGCTTTTTGATGAATTCTTCATAAACATTCCAGACGGAAGCGGGCAACCGTTAAGTACCATTTTTACCCGTGAGAAACGAACTATCAAACTTCACGGCCATTGCCACCAGAAAGCGCTGGCCTCCATGGACCCGACACTTAAGATGCTTTCCATCCCCGAAAATTTCCAGGTAGATCTGATCAAGTCAGGTTGTTGCGGAATGGCCGGATCTTTCGGTTATGAGAAGGAACATTATGAGGTATCCATGAAAGTCGGCGAACTGGTTCTCTTCCCTGAAGTCAGGAAAGCCACTGAAGATACGATTATTGTTGCACCCGGAACCTCCTGTCGGCACCAAATCAAAGACGGGACCGGACGTACCGCATTACACCCTATCGAGGTGCTTTTTGATGCCTTGATTTGATGTAGGGATTTTTTTCTTTCACTTTAAAGACAAAGGTTGAATTGGCGTGGGTAATATTCTCTGTGGTTCTCTGTGAAACCTCTGTGGATCTCTGTGTAATTGTGTAAGGAAGAATATCCTGGTCCCGGAGTTGGAATTACACTGAGGTACACGGAGAAGTCACAGAGAGTCACAGAGGAAATCTTTAGTCTTTGAAGTCATTAATAACTTTTCAGACACCTCATGCGGAGGAGCTTAATTAACTTCCAGATTTTGGGGAGGAGAAATCCTGAATTAAATATTTAGAGTCATTCCGTCCTCCGCAAGGATCGTTTCCGGAAAAACCGACTGGGCTTCTTCCAGCAAGGGCTGAAGATCATCGTAACGTGCGGAGAAATGACCGATCAGCAATTTCTTCACGTTGGCTTTTTTTGCAAGGGTTGCTGCTTCGATCGTGGTTGAATGTTGCTTTTCCTTTGCACTGTCAGCCATGTTTTGCATGAACGTAGTTTCATGGTAAAGGAGGTCACACTGCCGGATGAACGGAAGGATAGCTTCGGTATAGGCAGTATCGGAGCAATAGGCATAAGACCGCGGTGAAGGCGGATCCAACGTAATATCTTCATTTTTAAAGACTTTCCCTTCTTCATCAATATAATCCCGGCCTCTTTTCACGTTCTGCATTTCTGTCACAGGAATCTTTACTTCTGAGAGCACGTCTTTCCGGATCTTGCGTTCCAGTTTTTTCTCCCGGAAAATAAATCCGCAGGTCGGAACACTATGCAGAAGCGGGAAGGAATGGACAGTAACTTTTTCGTCCTCATAAATCATCTCATATCCGGAAAAGGAGAGGGGATAAAATACCAAGGGAAAGTTCAGGGTAGTTTGTGAAGCTTCAAGCTGAAGATTGATGATCTCTTTCAGCAATGGGGGACCATACAGATGCAGTTTTTCTTTTCGTCCCAGCAAATGTAGTGAATTCAGCAAACCGATGAGTCCGAAAAAATGATCCCCATGCAGGTGGCTGATAAAGATCCGCTGAATCCGTTGAAAATGCACATGAAATTTGCGGATTTGAAGTTGCGTTCCTTCCGCACAATCGATTAAAAATAAGCGCCCATTCACATTGAGCAAATGAGCGCTTGGGTTTCTCGTCAGCGTAGGAATTGCAGAATTGCTTCCAAGAATTGTTAATGAGAAGGTCATTGCTGACTATTCTTCTTTGGGTTCATCTTCTTTGGGGACTTCTTCTTTATGTTCCGTTTCCTTAGCGGCTTCTTTCCTGGCATGTTTTTCCTTCTCTTCGGCTTTAATCATATCCGATTTGAGGTTAGCCAGTGATTCTATATCGCCGAGGGTGGTTTTTTCAAGGTTATCCTTGAGCTTCTTGACGGTTTTCTTGGTAGAATCCTTTGCTTTCTTCTTTTCATCAAATTCACCTCTCTTTTCACCACCTACACTATCCTGGTGGACTTTCGAGTGGGAAAGGATGATCTTCTTGTTATCCTTCGAGAATTCAATCACCTTGAAATCGAGAATTTCTTCCTCCTTGGCATGACTGCCGTCTTCTTTGGTCAGGTGGCGGAGCGGTGCAAAACCTTCAACGCCATAGGGAAGTGCAACGATTGCGCCCTTATCGTTCATATTAACGATGGTTCCGCTATGTACTGATCCGACAGAAAACACAGTTTCGAATACATCCCATGGATTCTCTTCGAGTTGTTTGTGGCCCAGGCTCAATCTGCGGTTATCCACATCAATATCGAGGACCATGACATCGATCTTTTCGCCGGTCTTGGTGAATTCAGCAGGATGTTTGATCTTTTTCGACCATGACAGGTCAGAAATGTGGATCAGTCCGTCAACACCTTCTTCGAGTTCAACAAAAATCCCGAAGTTGGTAAAGTTGCGAACGGTGGCAGTATGTTTCGATTTCAGTGGATATTTTTCCTTGATGTTTGCCCATGGGTCGGGGATCAGTTGCTTGATACCCATCGACATCTTCCGCTCTTCACGGTCGAGTGTGAGGATAACAGCTTCCACTTCCTGTCCTACCTTGAGGAAATCCTGTGCAGTACGCAGGTGCTGCGACCATGACATTTCGGAAACGTGGATCAGTCCTTCAACGCCAGGAGCGATCTCTACAAATGCGCCGTAATCGGCGATAACAACGACTTTCCCCTTGATCTTGTCGCCAATCTTCATGTTCTGATCGAGTGAATCCCATGGATGCGGAGTAAGTTGTTTCAGGCCGAG
>PLMO01000013.1:0-11074 GCA_003142515.1 Bacteroidales bacterium | reverse complement strand
TTTCTTGATGATCTCGGCTTTCTGTGCTTCCAGTTCATCTTCGATCAGGGCTTTATGGGAAACTACTACGTTTTTGTATTCATGGTTGATCTTCACCACTTTGAATTCCATGACTTTGTCAACAAATACATCATAATCGCGGATGGGCTTCACATCAATCTGTGAGCCGGGGAGGAAAGCTTCAATTCCAAAGATGTCGACAATCAGACCACCTTTGGTACGCGATTTCACATAACCTTTGATGATCTCCTGGGTTTCGTAAGCCGTATTGACCCTTTCCCATGATTTCAGGATCCTTGCTTTCTTATGGGAGAGAAGGAGCTGTCCGCTGGGATCTTCCTGGTTCTCGACATAAACTTCCACCTTGTCGCCAACCTTCAAGTCGGGATTGTAACGGAATTCGTTTAAAGGAAGTACACCATCGGATTTAAAACCGATGTTGATAACAACTTCCCGGTTATTCATGGCAACGATGGTACCATCGATGACTTCGTGCTCGCTGATTGAACTCAGGGTTCTGTCATATTCCTGTTCCAGCCGTGCTTTCTCGTTTGCATCATAGATCTCATGTTTCTTCCCGATCGAATCCCAGTCAAAGTCCTTCATAGATTCGTAAGCTGATATGGGAGCAGCAACTTTAATGGGTTTTACAGGTTCTTCTTCAATCGGTTTTGGAGGTTCTTCTTCAACTGCAATTTCTTTGGTTTCTTCAACAACTTCCTCAGGAACTTCCATCTTCACTTCTTCCGGTTGATTTTGTTCCAGTTCGTTGTTAATCTCTATTTCTTCAGTCATTTAATTTTGCTTTGTGGCAGCGCATGTGCAGCCGCCGGGTTTATACTGGGTGAATTGCTTTTCTCATCCTAAAAGCCACAATATCAATATGATCTTGGGACATATTTTGTTAGATGAAATTTGGGGTGCAAAGGTAGAAAGAAAAATTTTAAAATCCAATACGGAAGTACAAAGTGGGAAGGACATTTCCTGCTACCTGATAAGTGTAACAGTTCCGATTGTCTTATAATCCCCTTTCCCGATATCAGATCCTTCCCAGATGGTTCCATCGGTAAACATGGCATGGATTATCCAAACATAGGTTCCTGAAGGATAAAGTTGACCATTGCTGTCGCGGCCATTCCAGCTTTCAACCGGCCGTCCATTATCGTCTAATTTTGAAGACTCCCAAAGAAGATGTCCCCAGGAGTCGAACACCTGGACGTTGTATACCTTCAGATTAACTCCAACCGGTTTGAATACATTGACTCCCTGGATATCACTCGTCGGGGCGAAAGCATTCGGGACATATAATCCCTTGAATAGTAGATCATATTTATAGTAGGTGGTATCAGCGCAACCAAAATAAGTGGATGATACGAGCATGATAGTATAAGTTCCATCCTGCGTATAGGTCACAAATGGATTCTCATCATTTGATGTATATCCATTCCCAAAGTCCCAGAAATAGGTATCGGCTCCTTCAGATTTGTTCCTGAACTGTATCTTTCCGGTCATGTTTGAGATGTTATCGAGGACAATGAATGCACTTAACGGAGTGGTGTGGACTGTAATAGTGGAATTAACGGTATCATAACATCCATGATAGTCCTCGACAATCAATAATACATCATAATTACCTTCTTTCTTGTATTCATAGACCGGGTTCTTTAGCATGGAAGTATCCTTTTTTGTCTGAGACACGCCAAAGTTCCAGTGCCATCTTTCAATTGAAGTATCAATCACGATAGACCGGTCAAAGAAATAAGTTGGGTTATCACTACATGCCGTGCTATTGATAAATTTCGCATCAGGCAGGGCAAATACATGTGTTGGTTTTATAAGTGAGTCTTTACACCCGTATTTATTGGTCACCAAGAGACTGACGTAATACTTTCCTGCTGTATGGTATTGGTGTAAGGGATCGGGTAAGATTGAAGAATTGTTATTTCCTGAAGAAGGATCACCAAAATTCCATTTCCACGATGCAATATCTGCTCCGAAGGTATTCGTCATGTCTTTGAACAAGGTGATCTGGTTAAGACAAACCTGGGTGGCAGAGAATTGAGTTTCCGGGGACAGTTTGATGGTCACCATGAGGGTCGCTGTATCCGTAAATGTTTGTCCGGATATTCCTGCATGTATTATCAATTGTACCTTGTAGGTACCGGAATTTGCATAGGTATGCCTGATACTACTGGCGTACTTAGTGTACAGCGTATCAAGTCCGTCACCGAATGACCACTGCCACTGGTTGATCTGGTTGATTGGATAGGAATTGTCGGAGAATGAAACCGGGGTGTTTGCACATGCCGCCGGGACACTCTGTATAAAGCTGGCAGAGATGCAGGAAGGACGTTCAATAAGTTGCGACATGGTATCGGAACACCCATAGCTGTTCGTCACTTTCAGGCCTACCCGGTATGTTCCCGGGACATCAAAGACATGAGTTATATTCCCGGGCCCGGAGGCATTAATATTTTGAACCGGAGATCCATCTCCGAAGTTCCAGCTCCAGCTTGAAATCGTTCCGCTGCCTGCAGAAGACATATCCGTGAAATGTGTCAGGCTATCACATGGCGGGGAAACAAATGAATAACCAGGTTTCGGCAATGCATGAACGATAGCGGTGCGGTAGACGCTGTCAACACAATTATCGGAATCCCATGCCTTCAGCCTCACTACGAAGGTACCCGGATAAGAGAATACATGTTTCGGATTATACAGCGAGGAGGTATTGTTAACTCCTGAATTAGGATCCCCAAAATCCCACTGGAGGAAATATAATGAATCACCCGGCGTATTGTTGTGAGCATGGAAGTGGGTTGGATTACCGAAACAAACGGTGTCGTGGTTAAAAGTAAAAGAAAATGCCGGTTTCACAAAAACACTATTCGTGGTGGTATCCTTACATCCCCTGGTATCCGTCACAATCAAAGTTACAAGATAGGTGGTGTCAGTGACCGGGAAAATAAAGGTCGGGTCAGGTAGTGTGGAAGTCGATCCGGGTTTAAAAATCCAGAGACGTTCTGCAATGCCAGAACCTACTCCCTGGGATTGATCAGTGAATATCACTTGTCCTGCAGGACAGAAGAAACTGTTGTAGTCGAATGCTGCAACCGGCAATGGATATGAAGCAACCGGAATTGTTATTGAATCTGCACATCCACTTATATTTGTCACTCTTAATTTGACATTATACGTTCCTGAAGTGGTATAAGTATATACCGGATTTTGAATATTTGAGGTGCCAACGCCATCCCCGAAATCCCAAAACCATGATACCAGCTGGCTGTTTGGAGCGATTGACTGATCTGTAAATTGTGTTGGTGTATTCACGCATGAAGAGCTGAAGGTGAACATCGCAACAGGTGTTGGCGGTATGGGTACCAGCATAAGGGTATCTTTTTCACAGAGGTTGGTATTGATAACGGTAAGTGTGACAAGATAATTCCCGGCATTTGAATAAATATGTGAGGGATTCTGCAGTGATGATGTATTATTGGTTCCTGAAGATGGGTCACCAAAATTCCATTGCCAGGATAAAATAGCTGGTGCATTCGGAATTGACTGATCGATAAATTGAGTAGCAGAATGTGCACAAGCAGTATCTGAAGAGAATTGCGCGATCGGTTTTGCACTGACAGTGACAGATTTAGTAATCGAACTTAAGCATCCATCTGCACTGGTCACAGTAAGGGTGACATGGTAGGTCCCACTTCCGGAGAAACTGTGGACTGGGTTCTGAATGGCAGAACTATCATTGGAACCTGAACTTGGATCATCGAAATTCCATAGCCAGTGCGTGACAGGTGTCCCTCCATTGGATTGGGTCGCGTCGGTAAACTGTACCGGACTCATTTCGCATCGTGTGGAAGTATAGGTATAATTTGCAATCGGATTAGGTTGTATCACGACAGGGTTCATAACTGTTGAGACGCAACCAAAGGTAGAGGTAACCGTAAGTGTTACGGAATAGACGTTACTGCTATTGTATAAATGACTGATATTGGGTGAAGCCGGATTAATAATAGAATTAGAGGAACCATCTCCGAAATCCCAATTCCACGAATAGATCGGTCCGTATTGTGAATAGGAATTATCAGTAAAATGAACTAATTCACCCAGACAGGTTGGACCGGTTGAACTAAATGCAGCAATTGGCCTGGAAACCACAAGGACGGCCTTTGTTGTATCCATGGTGCAGCCATCCTGAGTGGTCACGGTAAGTTTAACCTGATAAGTACCATATGCCAAATAAGTATAAGCAGGATTGATGGCTGTAGATGTGGTTCCATCGCCAAAATCCCAGAGGTGCAAGATAATGCCCCCTGCAGGAGTGGAAGATTGATCGGTGAATGCGGTGGGTAATCCAAGACATGCCGTATCCGCAGTAAAATTAGCCAGAGGTAACGGATCTACTGTTATTATATGTACGGCTGTATCCGAACAATTTGATGTATTGAAGATGATTTCTGAAACCGTAAAGGTACCCGAGGTGGAGAAAATATGAGCCGGATTCTGCAAAACAGATGTATCGTTTAAGCCAGTAACAGGATCACCGAAATCCCAATGCCATTGAGTGATAGATCCACCTCCATTGGTCTGTGAAATATCCGTGAATTGAACAGATTGCTGCATACAGTTTCCTGATGGATAGATGAAATCAGCCAATGGGGAAGCCATACTGGTGACAAGATGCTCGATAAATTCGGAGCAACCTTCAGATGTTGTTACCGTCAACCTGACCGTATGTGCATTCGCTGTACCCGTATATGTATGTGTGACATTGGGATTGCCCGGTGATAAAATGGTTACAGAAGGTGTACCATCACCAAAATTCCAGACCCACTGTATTATTGATCCGGGGTAACCCGGGACAGTTGAAGAACCATCAATGAATTGTACGGGAGAGCCCTGGCAATTCTCTATACTGAATGTAAATTCAGCTATTGGTAGTGGACGTACCAGGACTAGTTTGGTTGTATCCTTAACACAGCCATTGCTGTTAGTGACCGTCAGCTTCACATTCTTAAGACCATAAGAAGAATAGGTATGCGATGGATTTTGCAGGTTCGAAAGCGATGAACTGTCACCGAAATCCCATGAATAAGCAATGATGCCCGGAGCATTGGGAATTGAAATATCAGTGAATTGGGTTGGCTGATGCAGGCATGCGGTATCAGCAATGAAATTGGCCAGTGGCGATGGGTTGATGGTGATCGTTTTCAACACCGTATCTGAACAGCTGCTGACATTTAATATGATCAGGGTAACATTGTAAACACCCGGGGCTGTAAAGAGATGAACAGGGTTTTGGGTGGTTGAAATATTATTTGGTCCGGAAACAGGATCGCCAAAGTCCCAATGCCAGGATAGGATCGACCCACCACCATTTGTCTGCGAAAGATCTGTGAATTGTACAGATTGTGTTGTACAGTTGGTCCCAGGGAAACCAAAGTCTGCAACCGGGGAAGGGATACTGATGATGATATGTTCTATATAGCTTGTACAATCATCTGAGGTAGTGACGGTCAACCTGACCACATGTGAAAGTGCAGTGCCGGCAAATATATGGGATACATCCGGGTTGGCCGGAGCAAGAATTGTTGCAGAGGTTCCGTCACCAAAATCCCAGACCCATTTTACAATGCTTCCAAGATACCCGGGAGGTGTGGTCGAGAGGTTTGTATATTGAACAGCAGCACCAAGACAACTTAGTGAACTGAAGCTGAATGCCGCATCAGGTAATGGATTCACAAGGACAGGTTTGGTTGTATCCTTCGTGCATCCATTGGAATTGACAACGGTGAGTTTTACATTGAATATCCCGCTGTAGGCATAAGTATGTGTCTGATTCTTCAGATGCGAGAAAGATGAACCGTCACCGAAATCCCATGAATAGCTTATAATACTCGGAGCATTGGGGAGTGAAAGATCCGTAAAATGCGTTGGACTGTGTAAACAAGCAGTATCTGCATGAAAGTCTGCAACAGGCGAAGCATTGATATAAACCGTTTTGTATACGGAATCGACACAACCGGTCAGATTTGTTACAATGAGTGAAACATTATAAGATCCTGAGTTATGATAGGTATGTACAGGATTCTGCAAGTTTGAAGAATTATTAATACCGGAACCCGGATCATCAAAATTCCATGCCCATTGAGAGATGCTGCCACCTCCGCTGGTTTGGGACATATCCGTAAACTGAACAGGTTGATTCATGCAATGAATCGTTGAAAAAGTAAAATCAGCAATCGGGGAAGGAATACTCACCACAATATGTTCAATAAATTGTGAACAGCTATCGCTTGTCCATACTGTCAGTCTGACAGTATGTGTCAGGCCGGGGCCGACAAATATATGTGTGACATTTGGTGAGTCGGGAAGAATAACCAGTTGTGATGTCCCGTCTCCAAAATCCCATAACCATTTGGCAATATAACCAGTATACCCTGAAGGTACAGTGGAATGATCCGTATAATGTACCGGGTTACGCGAGCATACCGGGATTGACCAACTGAAAGCCGGATTCGGTAAAGGATTCACTTTTACACCATGGGATACAGTATTGGTGCAACCATGGTGATCGGTCACGGTGAGTGTTGTTATGTATGTTCCCGGTGCAGTATAGGTATGCGTTGCTGTTACAGGATTTGTGACAGGTTGAGACCCATCTCCAAAATCCCAGGACCAGTTAACAATGGAATCGATATGCGTTACTCCCGGATCGGCAGTATAATGAATAACCTGGCCATTGCAGGCAGAATCATGGGTGAAGTCTACAGGCGGTTTTGGAAGGATATAAACTGGTTTGATAATCGTATCCCTGCAACCATTAAAGTTCTGAATGATCAGCCGGACATTATAAGAGCTATTGCCTGTTGTAAATAGATGCGAAGGGTTCTGCAGGATCGATGTATTGTAAATACCGGATGTCGGATCGCCGAAATCCCAGGTCCATGATATGATACTTCCTCCTCCGTTTGGTTGGGAAGCATTCATAAATTGTACTGGTTGGTTTTCGCAGTTTGTCGAATAAGTATATGCCGCGATAGGGACAGGCATCACTTGCTGGTTATAGACATATGTTGAGGTTGTTCCCCAATTATCCCGGATGGTGAGCGATACCGGATAAGTTCCTATATCAGTATAAGTATGACAAACATTCGGATTATTCGGAAAATGAATGGTGTCTGGCGGCGTGCCGTCCCCAAAATTCCATACCCAGGTCGTGATATAGGTTGCAGGTGGATTCGGGACAGTTGAAAGATCCTGGAAACACATCGGGCTGCCAAGACAGGTTGGAGAAGTGCTGGAGTAGAATGCAATCTGTACCGGCGGAACGAATATTTCATGCATCACAGAATTCTGACAACCGTTTGTATCAGTTACAGTCAGAATGCAATGGAAAGTAGTGGATCCCGGATAAAAATGGATAGGGTTATGTCCGTAGCCGAAAGTCCCATCTCCAAAATTCCAAAGTACCATATATCCAACCGCTCCGAGATCGACAATGGAAGAGTCGATATGGAATTGAACCTCATAGTTTTGAGGCCCGATTTGCCAAGTATATTCAGCACCGGGCTTCGGGTGAACAAGCACCGTCATCGAATTAGAACTCCCCGGCAAAGCTATACAATGTGCATCGGATAAGGAAGTAATGCTATAGGTAACTGTAGAATCCGGGTAAGTATTGATGAAATACGGAGTCGAGAACAAGTTGGTGACGGTCGTTAAGGTAGTACCGTCGCTGTAAGTAAATGTCCAGGGTGGTGTGCCTGTAAGATCTATCCTCAGCCTGATGGTATCTCCACCACAGATCGTATCCCTGCTCAGAAGAACAATAGTGCCGGTCGGCAAAGGATAGATCCTCAAGGTCATCTGGTCGGTGATGGTATCAGTACAAGGAGATAGACTATATGCCCTCAGGGTAAAGGTGACTACTCCGGATTCATTAAAAGCAGGAATGTAAGTAGGATTAACAGAAGTAGTACTGGTAAGTGATCCAAGACCGTTATGCGACCACTGCAAACTGCTGTAGTTTGATGCAAACGCCCCACTGATGATGTAGTTGTCGTTGGCACAGATAGTATCATCGGGGCCGGCTCCGGCAATCAGTTTTGGAATTATCATAATTGTCATGGAAGATACCGCATTGATACATGGTGCGGCACTTGACGCAGTCAGGGTCAGAACCACAGAACCGGCTGCAATATCACCGTTGCTTGGGAAATATTCAGGATTCTGGATATTGGGATTACTGAATGTTCCGGTACCGGAAGTAGTCCAGACCAGACCGGTATATAAGGATGCAGAAGCAGACGAAAGTAAAATTGAAGTTTGGGCGGAGCAAATAACTTCATCAGGTCCGGCATTTGCAATGGCCTGACGTGAGATATTAAGTATCATCGAGCTGGTAGAATCGACGCATGGCACAATGCCAAAGGCTGTGAGAGTCAGTGTCACGGTTCCGGATGTAATGTCGTTTGCCGAAGGTGTATAAATAGGATTGAGCAAGGTTGCATTATTAAAGGTGCCAGTCCCGGATGATTGCCATTGCAGGGAAGCATAGGAACTGGCAGTGGCAGCCGAGAGTGTATAAGCCCCCCGGGTTTCACAGATAATAGCATTGGGTCCGGCATAGGCAATAGCCTGTTTTATTATGTGTATTGTCATCTGATCGGCCACAGTGACACAGGGAGATGCGCTGGTGGCAGTAAGGGTTAATACAACGCTTCCATTCAGGATGTCAGCGGCGCTCGGGGTATAGATAGTATTTAATATGCTCACATCACTGAAGTTACCGGTTCCTGAACTCGTCCACAACAGGGATGTGGAGTAACTGGCTGTTGCATTCAACAGCGTTATCGAACCTTCCGTTTCGCAGATGGTGGTATCAGGACCTGCATTGACAATTGCCTGGCTGGATATCGTTAGTACCATGGAATTACTTGAGTCTGCACAGGGAACAATTCCAAATGCTGTCAGTGTCAGGGTTACAGATCCGGACGCGATATCTGCAGCACTTGGTGTATATACCGGGGCGATTTGTGAGGGATCATTAAATGTTCCGGTTCCTGAAGTTATCCAGAGAATAGATACATAATTTCCGGCTAAAGATGATACCAGCTGGAAGGAACCTTGGGTCTCACAAATAGTTTCATCCGGGCCGGCATTGACAAAGGTCTGTTTTGTTATGTGTAATGTCATCTGATCGGACACAGTAGCACAGGGCGAAGCGCTGGTGGCAGTGAGGGTTAGTACAACGCTTCCATTCAGGATGTCAGCGGCGCTCGGGGTATAGATGGCATTCAGTATACTCACATCACTGAAGGTGCCAGTTCCTGAACTCGTCCACAACAGGGATGTGGAGTAACTGGTTGTTGCATTCAACAGCGTTATCAAACCTTGAGTTTGACAGATGGTGGTATCAGGACCTGCATTTACAATTGCCTGGCGGGATATCGTCAGTACCATGGAATTGCTTGAGTCTGCACAGGGAACAATTCCATATGCAGTCAGTGTCAGGGTTACAGATCCAGACGTGATATCTGCAGCACTTGGTGTATATACCGGGGCGATTTGTGAGGGATTATTAAATGTTCCGGTTCCTGAAGTTATCCAGAGAATAGATACATAATTTCCAGCTAAAGTTGATACCAGCTGGAAGGAACCTTGGGTCTCACAAATAGTTTCATCCGGGCCGGCATTGACAAAGGCCTGTTTTGTTATGTGTAATGTCATCTGATCGGACACAGTAGCACAGGGCGAAGCGCTGGTGGCAGTGAGGGTTAGTACAACGCTTCCATTCAGGATGTCAGCGGCGCTCGGGGTATAGATGGCATTCAGTATACTCACATCACTGAAGGTGCCAGTTCCTGAACTCGTCCACAACAGGGATGTGGAGTAGCTGGCTGTTGCATTCAACAGCATTATCGAACCTTGAGTTTGACAGATGGTGGTATCAGGACCTGCATTTACAACAGCTTGCCGGTTGATTGAAAGTACCATGGAATCGGTGCTGTCCGGGCAGGGAAGAATACCATGTGCTGTAAGTGTCAAGGTAACATTTCCGGTTGTTATATCTGCGGTGCCTGGCACATAAAGAGGATTCAGAATGGTGGTATTATCAAATGAACCGTCTCCTGATGCTGTCCAGGTAAGAGCACTATAATTGGCGGCTGTGGCAGCAGAAAGCAGGTAAGACTGCGACTCACAAATGAGGGCATCGGGTCCGGCAAAAGCCAATATTGACGATGGCTGCGTTATCGTGATTGAGTCAACTACTATACAGCCACTGGTGTCAGTAACCATAACAGTGTATGTTCCGGCAACCAGGTTCGATGCAACTGATGTTGTCTGTACAGGAGTTGTATTCCAAACATAACTGTATGGCAGTGTGCCACCTGTTGCGGTTACTGTCGCACTTCCGTCTGAATATCCGAAACAGGTCACATTTGTCTGAGAAGTGACGATAGCCTGGAGACTTTCAGTAGGCTCAGTAATAATCACACTGGTTGTCACCATACACAGGTTTGAGTCTACTACAGTCACTATATAGGTACCCGCAATCAGGTTCGTTGCAGGATTCGTTACTTGTCCATTGCTCCACTGGTAAGTGTATGGAGCGGTCCCGCCCAATGCGGTGACAGTAGCGGTACCGTTGTTACCGCCGAA
This sequence comes from Bacteroidales bacterium, assembly GCA_003142515.1. Taxonomy (GTDB): domain Bacteria; phylum Bacteroidota; class Bacteroidia; order Bacteroidales; family FEN-979; genus FEN-979. The sequence continues at coordinate 397 of PLMO01000013.1, read as the reverse complement.
GCAACTTACATTGGTGGAAGTTGCCGAAGCGGTAAGCCCTTCAGCAGGCTGGCTGACAGTGAAGGTATGCTGCAGTATGCATCCGGAAGCATCGGTGACAGTCACAATATATGTACCCGCAGCAATCCCGGTGAGGTCCTCCGTGATAGCTCCGTTGCTCCAGGAGTAAGTGTATGGTATTGTACCGCCGGTCACGGTGATGTTGATTGCTCCCGTGGTGTTACCAAAGCAGAGCACGTTGGTAACGACCCCTGTGATGGCAAGCCGAGCAGGTTGGCTGACGGTGAAGGTGTGCTGCAGCGTGCAGAAGTACGCATCGGTGACAGTCACAATATAGGTACCTGCAGCAATCCCGGTAAGGTCTTCCGCGATAGCTCCGTTGCTCCAGGAGTAAGTG
>PLMO01000019.1 GCA_003142515.1 Bacteroidales bacterium | reverse complement strand
ATACAGAAGAGTTATATAGTAGGACGCAGAGATTCATGCAAAGTGCGCAAAGAAAACAATTCGTAATCCTCTTTCAGCTTTTGGTCTTCCATTTAAAAAAGTGTTTTAAATCACGGAAAAAATAAAAATCGCTTTTCCGGTAGGTGAAAATCTCCAGTACAGGCATTTTTATCTTTTTCGCATAGAGAAAGATAAATACCAGCGATCCGGCGCCATAACTTACATTGGTTGCCCATGCGGATCCCAGTGCACCATATTTCGGGATCCAGAGAAGGTTCAGCCCGATATTCAGCAGGAGTGCCGGCAGAAAGGTCCAGATCGCATTCTGGGGCTTTCCCATCCCGATGAGGCGGCTGTTCAAAATCCGGAATGCAACCAGCAGAAGGATACCCGGTAAAATAGCCTGGATCAGCGGGACGCTATGCACATATTCACTTCCGAAGACCAGGGGAATCAGAAAAGGTGAAACAAAAAACATAAGGAGACATCCCATGATCCCGATCAGTAAGGAAACCCGGAAGATGGATGCAACGGTTTTGTTTACAAACTTGTTGTCTTTGGTATTGGCGCTCCGGCTCATGATGATGGTTTCAATGGCATAAGGGATATGCCAGAGCTGCTCGGCGAACTGGGTTGCCAGGGAATAGTAACCGACCTGCTCGAGCGATGACATTTTCTTCAGCATCAGGATGTCGAAGCGGTAGTTGAGTTGCATGATGAAAATTGCCACTGCATTCATGATTCCAAGGCGGACCATGCTTTTCATAAGATGTTCATGGTATTTCCATGTAATCCGGTAATGGTCGTGAATGACCAGGATCCGGCAAACAAAGGCGAAGGTCACCAGGTTGGCAAGTGCAACTGCAATAAAAGCACCCAAAACTGACCATTTAAGGATCAGGACGAACAAGATCACAAAGGCAAGGTTGATGGCTGTTGGTGCGGCATTCAGGTAATTGGCGCGCCGGATCTGTTCCTTCCCGAGAAAAAAACCACCGGCAAATACATTTCCCAGCAGGAGTGGGATGGTGAGAAAGACGATCCCGATAAGCAGAGGATTATAAGTGCGCGATTCTGAATAAAGGTACACCAGCGTACAGATCAGAATACTCAGAAAGCTGGATATCAGAAGTAAGATGAACAGGGCGGATATAATGCCCTTTTCAGGGTCTTTTTTCAGGCCGATATGATAGATGGCCGATCTCCGGATCCCTAGCTGGGTGAAACCGATGACCATGACAGGGACAACGATGATCGATGAATACATCCCGAAACCTGCCGCCCCTAGCAAACGGGAAAGAATAATCCCAATGGCCAGGTTACAAATGGCCACAGCTACATTGCTTCCTAAAACACTGAGAATATCCTGGAAATAACTTCTTTGGGCCAATCAGGTGTCAATAAATATACAATACTAAATTCGTAAATCGTACTTATTTATATTCCGGCAGCCATCCCGGTACCGGTGGCGCTTTCATCTTATCCATCTGCTTTATCAGTTCCGGAAGATCTACCGTGCCGATGTGTTTAACCTGGTTGTACAACGGGGGAAATTCCTCTTTCAGGATCTGATATGCGTCCAACTGCAACTGGGTAGGCTGCGCGGTGGAAGACCAGGTTGACCAGGCGATCTTTTCAAGCCGGGAATTCAAGGGTACGGGAGCAGGAGGATTTTCTTCCCCGCTGGGCTTCTTGCTTCTCCGGTTAAACTTCACATTCAGGATCTCGTCAAGCTGAATTTGCAGTTCCAGTGCCTTTTTTTTCAACTCCGGATCTGCAGAGGGCGTTCCGTTCAGCGATACCAGGATATCATTCACGTTTTTATTAAGCAGGTTGGCATACTGTTCGGTTCCCTGCATGACCCGTGCGAGATCCGCCACCTTTTTGTTAAATTCAACCAGGAGTACGCGGTCGGGCGCAGGGAGTGTGGTGTTGTTGAGCACAACAGCATTGAAATCCACTGGTCCGGCAAGCAGTTTTGTTTCACCGGCACTGGTCAGGGAAAGAGCCACTTTGTATTTCCCGGGCATGGCAAGGATTCCGCTGCCATTGTCCTTCAACGGATCATATTTTTCGCTGGATTCAATCGTATGCATTGCCTGGTAACGCAAGTCCCAGTTCACCCTGCTGATTCCTTTTGAAGGGCTCTTCCGGATGTTTCTTACAACATTGCCGTTTTCATCCGTAATGGTGAACGTAAGATAAGGGGAGATCTCATTCTTCTCTGCACGCAGGTCGGATTCTGAAGGCTGCGGTATCGGTTCGCTCTTCTTGAACAGCTCTTTTTCCTTTTCCTGCCGTTTCTCTTTCAGCGTTTTCGGAACTTCTTTCAGGTAATAGGTAAAAACGGCTCCAAAATCAGGATTCTTTGCCGTAAAAACCATGGAGCCCTGGCTGCCTTTACCATCCTTCGGGATATACATCAGGGCATCCTTCACCGGGGAAAGATAACCATCCTTATCGAGGTTCTCTTTCTGGATAAGGCGAAGCGGTGAATAATCATCCAGGATATAAAACCCGCGTCCGAAGGTTGCCAGTACCAGGTCGGTTTCCCTTTTCTGGATCGCCATATCCCTCACGGGAATAGTGGGGATACCCGATTTCAGCTGGATCCATTTCTTCCCGCCGTCGATGGTGAAAAAACAACCGAATTCAGTTCCTGCAAAAAGAAGTTCAGGGTTAACAAAATCCTGCTGGATACTGTGAATGGTTCCGTTGGCGGGCAGGTCTCCTGAAATCGAAATCCAGCTCTTTCCTTTATCCGTGCTCTTTAAAAGGTAAGGCTTGAAATCATCACGAAGGATATTGTCGAAAGATACAAATACGGTATTTTCATCAAAACGGGATGGGAAAATACAACTCACATAGGTGTTTTCCGGAATCCCCGGGAATGTTGTTATTTTCGTCCAGTTCTTCCCGGCATCTTCCGTCACCTGGATGAGCCCGTCATCGGTTCCTGCATAGAGAAGGTTTTCTTTTACAGGCGATTCGGCAAGGGAAATGATCGTTCCATATAAGGATGTTGAAATATCTTTTTGTACGGCATCGATGCTCCAGTATTTTCCCATCACCGGCCAG
>PLMO01000089.1 GCA_003142515.1 Bacteroidales bacterium | reverse complement strand
GGGACATCCTTATCATCCCAGCAAAAGAAGCCGTTGAACAAGGAAGGCCAGAAAGAGACAGCTGTAATAACCAACAAGGAACAAAATAACAGAACCTTGGAGAGGTGCAAAGTGTCCTTACTTTTCATTCGTCTCAGTTCGTATGAAATTTCTTTTTTTTATTCAATCCGAAGAAAAAAAAGATGAAGTATACCTTTACAGGACTTCCACCAGTACCGGCTGGTCGATCTTCAACCCGAGCAGGCTGGAGGCTTTTCCCTGGTTGATGGCAATCTCAAGATAGCCGGAAGAGCTGAATAACGCCAGCATTTCTCCATCCACAACATCTTTGTAGGATTTGCTGAGTTCGGTGATACGGTAGATAGCTGAACGAAAGAGTATGGCGAATTTTTTTCCTTTCACTACCGAACGAAAAAAGGGTTCAGTGATGTTAGTGAAGACATTTTCGTAATTATCGATATAAATGACCTTCCCCTTGATGAGATTTCCATCGACAATGGGCTTGAAGGAGATGCGCTGTACCAAGGTTTTTTTAGGATGCCCCAGTTCTTCAATGGGTTTCCCTTCGGCGATGTGACAGGCCACTTTGACAAACACATCCCTGGATGGAAAAGTGAAGTAGTCAGTGTCCTGGATAATATCCAGATCGATTATTTTTTCAGGAAGTTCATCGAAGATAAGAGAAAAGATCCCGTTATCGGCGCCGATGAAATAATGACCATTGTGAACAACCAGCGTATGGGGGCTCTCGATTGAAGCTTCACTGTCGATACCAAGAATGTGAATGGAACCTTCAGGAAAATTTTTATAAAAGTTCCGGATGATGAAGGCGGCCTGGTTCAGGTCGAACGCAGGAATATCATGGCAGATATCCACAACCTGCGCACCGGGAAGCATCCGGAAAATTGCTCCTTTGACGGCTCCCAGATAATGATCCTTTAATCCCCAGTCGCTGGTAAGCGTAATGATTGCCATGAACGAAAAAATGCTGTACTTTTGTCTTTCAAAATTAGTAATTAAATTCACTTCATGAGTGAAAAAATTATCGGTATCGGATCGCATCACCCATTGGACCTCTTCGGGGTGAACGACCAAAACCTCGACCGCATCCGGAAATCCTTCCCGAAACTGAAGCTCATTTCCCGCGACAACACCATAAAAGCAATGGGCGAAGAAGCCGAACTGCTTGTATTTGAACAGAAGTTCAGTCTCCTGCTGTTGCATCTTGAAAAATTCGGGAAACTGGCCCTTTCCGACATTCAACAGATCCTTGATCCCGCCTGGGAACCGGAAGAGGAAACCGAACTGCATCATTCCGGGATCCTGGTACACGGGAAGAACGGTATGCTCATCCGTGCCCGGACCGTCAACCAGCGAAACCTGGTGAAAAGCGTGGAAGATAATGACCTGATTTTTGTCATCGGGCCGGCCGGTACCGGGAAGACCTATACCGCCGTTGCTCTTGCCGTGAGAGCTCTGAAGAACAAAGAGATCCAGCGGATCATCCTGACCCGTCCTGCTGTGGAAGCAGGAGAAAACCTGGGATTCCTGCCCGGAGACCTGAAGGAAAAACTGGATCCTTACCTCCAGCCGCTCTATGATGCCCTGAAAGATATGCTGCCGCCGCAGAAATTACTATCTTACATTGAAGACGGTACCATCGAGATCGCTCCGCTGGCGTTTATGCGCGGACGTACGCTCAACAATGCTTTTGCGATCCTTGATGAAGCACAGAATACCACACGCAACCAGTTAAAGATGTTCCTCACCCGTATGGGAACCGCCGCTAAGTTTATCGTTACCGGCGACATCACCCAGATCGACCTTCCGAAACATCAAATTTCGGGATTGGTGCATTCCCAGAAAATCTTATCCGGGATCCCGGGCATTGGGTTTGTTTACCTCGACAAGCAGGATATCATCCGCCATAAACTGGTTATTAAGGTCATTGAGGCGTACGCAAAAGACCAGTAACAAAGTGACAAAGATCCTGGATGCTGGATGCTGGATGCTGGATGTGTGGGTAATGAGTATTGTGACTCTGTGACTCTGTGACTTTTTAACTTTATAACTTTATAAACTTTACAAACTTTATAAACTTATATCTTTGCTTAAAAAAGATCCTATGTCAAATGTAATCATCAAGACCGATTTTAATTTTCCCGGCCAGAATCACAAATATATCGGGAAGGTCAGGGATGTTTATACCATCAAAGACAAATATCTAATCATGGTCGCTACCGACCGGATCTCCGCATTTGACGTGGTATTACCCAAAGGGATTCCTTACAAGGGACAGGTGCTGAACCAGATCGCTTCCTGTTTTCTCGATGCAACGGCCGATATCTGTCCGAACTGGAAGATCGCCACACCCGACCCCATGGTCACCATCGGAAAGTATTGCAAACCTTTCCCGGTGGAGATGATTATCCGTGGCTATCTGACCGGGAGTTCATGGAGATCTTATAAAAGCGGGAAAAGAGAGATCTGCGGAGTACCTATTCCCGACGGGATCAAGGAGCACGAGCAGTTCCCTGAACCCATTGTCACTCCTACTACGAAAGCAGTGGAAGGCCATGACGAGGACATTTCAAAGGGGGAGATCATCCGCTTGGGGGTCGTTTCAAAGGAAGACTACGAATTGCTCGAAAAATACAGTATTGCTTTGTTCAAACGCGGAACCGAAATGGCCGCACAAAAAGGGTTGATCCTTGTGGATACCAAGTACGAATTTGGCAAAGCCGATGGCAAGATCTTCCTGATCGATGAGATCCATACACCCGACTCATCCCGGTATTTCTATACAGAAGGATATGAAAAACGCCAGGCAAGGGGAGAGCAGCAGAAACAGCTTTCAAAGGAGTTTGTCCGCGAATGGCTCATGGCCAATGGTTTCCAGGGTCAAACCGGGCAGCAGGTTCCTGAAATGACCGAATCGTGGGTGAACCAGATCTCCGAAAGGTACATTGAACTCTATGAAAATATCATAGGCGAGAAATTTGTCCGGTCTGATGTTTCGAACGTACTTTCCCGAGTGGAGACAAATGTTAATCAATGGATAATTGATAATGGATAATTGATGATGATCCCTTTTTCTCCACCACGTATTGATCAGAAAATCATCGATGCAGTGAATGAAACACTGCGTTCGGGGTGGATAACAACCGGGCCGAAGACAAAATTGTTTGAGAAAAAACTCACGGAATACAGCGGCCAGAAGGCGACACTGTGTGTAAGTTCGGCAACTGCCGGACTTGAGTTGATGCTTCGCTGGTTCGGGGTGGGCAAAGGTGACGAGGTGATTGTTCCGGCCTATACCTATGCAGCCACAGCCAATGTGGTTGAACATTGCGGCGCTAAAGTGGTTTTTGTGGATTCGGACGATGATTTTCTTGTTTCGCTGAAAGCCATCGAACAAGCCATAACTTCAGATACAAAGGTCATCATCCCGGTTGATGTTGCCGGGTTTCCCTGTGACTATGACGGGATCCACGCGCTGGTCAGCCGGCCGGATATCCAAAAACGCTTTTATCCATCAACCAAAGAACAGGAAATGCTGAACCGGATCCTGGTTCTTTCCGATGCAGCACACTCTGTCGGGGCATGGTACAAGGGGAAAAGAGCAGGAAATCTCAGTGAAATTACGGTATTTTCTTTTCATGCTGTGAAAAACCTCACCACTGCCGAAGGAGGCGCCATCTGCCTGAATCTACCCGAACCCTTTGACAATGCTGCCATCTACCAGACCCTGAATGTGAAATCCCTTCATGGCCAGACCAAAGATGCTTTGTCCAAGTCGCAGGCCGGAAGCTGGCGGTATGACATCATCGAACCTGGCTACAAATGCAACATGACCGACATCCAGGCCTCGATGGGACTCGTGGAACTGGAACGTTACGATACCGACATGCTGGTGCGAAGAAAGCAGATCTTCAATGCTTATGCAGAAGCTTTCTCAGTCTATGATTGGGCACAGGTTCCGGTTTATGAGACCAATGACCGGCGATCATCTTACCATGCTTTCCTGCTGCGGATAAAAGNNTGCCGGGTATTCCATTTCAGATTATCCTGTTGCTTTTGATAGCTATTCACGAGAGATCAGCCTTCCGGTTTACTATGACTTGACCAATGAAATGGTTAAAACGGTGATAAAGGCTGTTGCCGGAGCTGTTGAGAAGGTGATTTTTTAGCGCTAAAAAAAAAGCCAAGATGATCCGTTTTTTTGATTTGCTTTTTTCTTTTATCGGGCTGATCCTCCTGCTTCCGTTTTTTCTGATCATTGGGATTATCCTTGTGATCTATTCCCGTGGGGGAATATTCTTTATACAGGAAAGAGTAGGGAAGAACAACCGGAATTTCCGACTGATCAAATTCAGGACGATGGTTTCTGATGCCGATAAACAAGGCGGACTTACCGTTGGAGCGCGCGATTCCAGGATCACACGGATTGGTTTCTTACTCCGGAAATACAAACTGGATGAACTGCCTCAACTGATCAATGTCCTGAAAGGAGAAATGAGCCTGGTTGGGCCACGTCCGGAGCTGCGCAAATATGTAGATCTCTATTCTGAGGAACAAAAAAAAGTCCTGGCTATCAGGCCGGGAATAACCGACATTGCCTCACTGGAATACATTGACGAAAATGAGATCCTTGGAACTTCAGCAAATCCTGAGCAAACGTATATTGAACAAATCTTGCCTGCCAAACTGGAACTGAACCGGAAATTCCTGGAAAATCGACGGCTTGGGAATTACTTCCGGATCATCGGGTTAACGATAAAGAAAATTTTCCGATAGAAAAAATTAAGGAACCCGGGTTAGTGCATCACCACCATCTTTCGTGTCATCATGACATCTCCGGCCTGAAGCGTATAAAAATAGATTCCCGAACGATACCCGCTGGCATCAAGGGTTATTGCATGTTTTCCATTTTTCATCTTACCATCCACCAGTGTTGTTATTAGTTTTCCTCCGCTATCAAAAACTTTCAGGGTAACACGATCATTTTTCCCTTTTATTTCTATAGGAATGAAGGTAATGTTTTGAACCGGGTTCGGATTATTTTGTCCCAGGATGGAAGGATCCATCACAAGCCGTGGAACCGCATCGGGCTTCCCGGCTTCCACCCAGGCTGTATAGATAAGGCTGGCAAGTGACCAGGAAGCATTTTTGAACAAGGCTATCGTAAAGGCTCCGGTATGGTTCCATAAAGCCTGGTAATAGGCAGTTGAAGAGGTATTTCCGGCAACGGAAGTGGCATACACGTCGGCCAGAAGCACGCTGTCTTTATACAGGTAGTCGTGATAAAGGTAGGTGAAGATAAACCCTGGAACATCATTGATAAACTGCGCGGAATCATCCGAATAAATGATGTCGTTACTATACTTGCCAATCATGTGCGTTTCATAACGTGAATGGACTCCGTTCTGATTGGTGTATTGCCCGTCATAATTCCGGGTGATGTGCAGCGGCATATGGCCATCGCCGATATAATGCCCGAGATCTGCAGCAAAGAGCGATGCTTTGTAGAAGTTGTTACGCTGAAAACAAGCCCTGACCGAATCAAAGGCAGCAATAGTTGCCCAGGGTATGATCCCGTTATCCATCAAAAAAGAGTATCCGTAAAGATTTTTTACCGAATCCTCTGTCATCGGAATTTTTCCGTATAGGACAAATTCATTGTAATTATCGATATCGATGTAATGCTTTGGGGGTTCCGTGTTATCCCATGCTTTACGATCATCGGCAGCCGACGCACTATCCACAAGGATCGTGGAAAAGGAGCCCCTGAGGAAATTCATTCCCGAAGGAAAAGAGGCAGGGGCATGCTGGTTGATAATCCGGTGCCCGACCACCCCCCAACTGGAAAGAATGAGCCAGAGAGAAAGTGCAATAAGGGTGGAAGTGATGTTGTAGATCTTTTTCATATAGTTTTTTCGGTTAATTTCAGTAATCTCTCAAGATCCTCGATCTTGTCGGGATACCCAAGCTGGGTATAACTGTAGATGAGGTTTCCGATAAGTCTTTTAATAATATCTATGTTGGAACAAGGTGCAAAATATGACCTGTCGGGATTTATTTTCAGCTGCTGTATAAACAGTTCAATCTCTCTTTTTGTAAAGACAGCGCCTTTGTTGAAGGGGTTGATATAGAAAAGGACGTCATCAATGGAAGGCACACCGGCTGCCAGTTCCGAAACATAGGCCAGGATAAAATGCTGGGGAAGGTTGACGCCATAAACCGGGATGTTCAGTTTTTGTGCAATGATGATATAGAGCATCCCGAGTGAAAGTGCACTTCCCTTGCGCGTTTCCAGGAATGTGTTCACGTAAAAATTCTGAGGGGCAAAAAGATTGATTTTGTTCCCGTCAAAATTATGAACATGATAGATAATGTGGTTGAGGACCTTGATATTTTCCAAGGCTGTCAGGTTGTCGTTCAGCTCCAGCCAGGCATCCATTTTCATCTGCTCCACCCTGATCGTCAGGATTTCTTCACTAAGTTCGGGATACTTGCTGCGGGTCACCAGCATGTAACCTTTCAGCAGGTCGGAGGAGGAGGTATTGATCCAGTTCGTGAATTCAACATGCAGTTCTCCCTGCTGAATGTCCCGGATAATCTCTCCTGCGCGTTCCTGTGTGAAGGTATCAAATGAAACTTCCAGGACTTTTTCTAAGTACGGAATGGCTTCCATTCCGAAAGAATGGAGCTTCTCACGGATCGAATCAAATACCTTTTCATCCGGCTCATCGAGCAGGTGAACCAGGGCATTCAGTTCCTTATTTTCAAGAATAGCAATCATTAATTTGTAAGCCTTTCCAACACCAGGACTATGAGTTTACCAATCAGGGCTTTATGATCCGGGTATGTTTCATTGGTAGCTCGGTTAGCGATCAACGCACACACGGTCATCACCCGGTGGTTCAATAAACTTCCCAGTCCGTAAAGTGCTGAAGTTTCCATTTCAAAATTGATGACCCTTTCATCTTTATAACGGAATGACTTGATCTTTTCGTTCAGTTCAGGATTTGCCAGCCCGAGCCGTAAAACTCTTCCCTGTGGCCCGTAAAAACCGGGAGCCGTGGCGGTAATTCCTTTGATGGTTCCTTTCTCAAATTTCCGGATCAGCTCTTCCGACCCTTTTACAAAATAAGGTTTTGAAAGATTTTCGTTCCAGCCGGTATGTTTCATAAATGCTCCGGACATCTGCAGGTCGAGGGTATTGGATCCGTTGTCGTAAAAATGCAGCAGGTTGTCAAGTCCCAATCCGTATGAAGAAAGAGCAAATGAACCTACCGGTACGTCAGCCTGGATGGATCCCGATGTCCCAATCCGGATTACGTTCAGGGTTTTATGTTCCGGTTTTATCCGGCGGGATGGAAGGTCGATATTGGCCAACGCATCCAGTTCATTCATTACGATGTCGATGTTATCTGTTCCAATTCCTGTAGAAAGAACAGAGATCCTCTTCCCATTCAGCATTCCCGTGTGGGTGTTAAACTCACGGTTGCTGATCCTGCATTCAACCGTATCAAAATGATTTGAAATTAACCCAACCCGGTCGGGATCGCCAACAATGATAACGGTATCGGCCAGTTGTTGGGGCTGAAGCGCCAGGTGATAAATTGATCCATCTTCGCAGGTTAAAAGATCTGCATTTTTGATGACCGGCATCTGTATTAATTTTATGCAAATTTACGAATAATATCGGCTGAATCTTTTTTTGAGGTGCTGAAGAGATAAAGACTTTTACCGCAGAG
>PLMO01000100.1 GCA_003142515.1 Bacteroidales bacterium | reverse complement strand
CGGCCAGGCATTTGCTTCTGGGTAAGATTAATTAACCGGTTATAGACCGAAAGTGTTTTACTGCTGAAATCCTTCATGAATTCCTCGGCAAACAGGCTATTCTGTTTGATGATCTTTTTAAATACATGAATATCAATAAAACAAACAGATGATTCCATCAGGGCGGTAACAGTATAGTGGTGCATATGGTCTAAATAGATTCCCGGACCACCGATAAAGTTTGTTGGCTTGACAAGGCTCAGGATAGCATTGCGGTGTTCGATCCCTTCCAGATATAATTTAGCCAGGCCGCGATTCACCGAAATCACATGTGTCATTACCGTTCCTTGCTTACGAATAGTCTCCCCGGGCTTAAAGACCACATTGATCCTGTTTTGCTGGACCATATTCAACTCCTCATCGGAAAGACACCGGAATAAAGGAGACTTGCACTCACAGGAAATGCAATTCAATTGTGATTTCTTTAAATAATCTGCCATTTCATCAGGGTTATGGCCCTTTTGTTGTTAATGATCGGGTGCTCCTATTATTTAACGGCAGTAAAGATAAGAAATATTGATATATATCAATATTAATGCGTTTTCTTTCCTTTTCAGTGAAGAATAATTTCCTATATATTGCAGCAAAATTCCCGACACCTATCAAATAATGCAAATGTGTTAATCGGTAGTTTTGATGACCCGAAACAAAATAATAAATTCCCCTTGATGATTGATGACTAAGTTGTTGGCTTTAAGGCATAAAAGCCTGTAAATATTATTGTTAACAAGTAAAATAAACCAGGAATGAAAAATAATTTATCTTCCCGCAGAAAATTTCTGAAACTGGGCATAGCAGCCGGGGCCACCGCATTAATAGGAGGAGGCAGTGTGCTTTCAGCCATCTCCAAAGTAAATAACCCGGCAGGAGGGGACAAGGTTAAAATGCTGTCTCCCGACGGGAAACTCATGGAAGTTGACAGGGGACATGCCCTTTGTTGTGGGGTACCCACCTCGAAAGAGGTCAGGAAAGGAATTCCCGGTCGCCATTTTGTAATGGTCATTGACCTTTCAAAATGCAGGAATGCAAGAAAATGTGTCAGTGCCTGCAGTAAAATGCATTTCCTGCAACCCGGCCAGGAATATATAAAGGTTTTTCTCATGCAGGATTCCGAGGATACATCGCCATACTGGTTTCCGAAGCCCTGTTTTCATTGCGATGCTCCTGCATGCGTGAATGTTTGTCCGGTAGGGGCAACATTCAAACGGGAAGACGGGGTTGTTCTTATTGATAACGAGCGGTGTATCGGATGTAAATTTTGCATGGCAGCTTGTCCCTATTCCTCGCGTGTATTTAACTGGAAAAAACCGGGATTAAAACCCGAATCAAACTATTCTCCTGAATCCAGTGTCCCCCAGAAAATAGGTACTGTGGGGAAATGCGATTTTTGTCCCGATCTCTTTGCCAGTGGGACCTTACCGGACTGTGTTACAGCCTGTCCCAACGGAGTTTATTATTTTGGCGACAAAAATGAAGATGTCGTTACAAATGGAGTGGAATCGTTACGGTTCAGCGAGCTGGTTAAAAGCAAAGCAGCTTACAGGTATATGGAAGAGCTCGGTACACGACCCAATGTCTATTATTTACCACCGGTCGACCGAAGCTTCCCCTATGAAAGAGGTTTTGAAGAATTGCCTGAAGAGATGAAAAAGGCATATAAAGTAAAAAGAGCACATCTTAAAAAGTTTAAAATATAAGCTAAGGGATTATGAATCAACAGGAAATTGCCCAGCAAAAATTGGTGGAGATTTTTTCGCATTTTGATAAACCTTCAAAGTTCAGTAAAGGATTATTTATCTTTTTGATCCTTATCATTCTTTTTGCATTCTATGCATTTATTCTGCAGGTTACCAGAGGGCAAATTGTTACGGGGATGAGGGATTACGTCATCTGGGGAATTTATGAAGTCAATTTTATCTTTTTCATCGGGATCAGCTATGCCGGTGCAATGATTTCCGGGATTCTTCATTTATTGCATGTTGAATGGAGAAAACCCATTATACGGATCGCCGAAATGATCACAGTAATTTCCGTGCTGATCGGTCCTATCTATGTATTGTTAAGCATGGGTCGTATGGACCGGTTTTTACACATTTTTGAATACGGGAGGATTCAATCGCCGATCGTTTGGGATGTCATTGCAATTATAACGTACCTTTTCTGCAGCATTCTTTTCCTTTACCTTGCCCTAATAAGAGATTATGCCTTAATCAGGGACAACCAGGTATTAAAAATTTCTTCCTTCAGAAAGAAAATATACAGGAAACTTGCCGCTACTTATCATGAGATTCCCCTGCAAAAAAAATTATTAAACCGCTGTCTGAGCACCATGTCGGCCATCATCATCCCGCTCGCTGTTATAGTTCACTCGGTTTTAGCATGGATATTCGGGATGACGATCCGTCCGGGATGGCACAGCACTATTTTTGCACCCTATTTTGTCATTGCCGCAGTTTTTTCCGGCACCGCTGTTTTGATCATTGCGATGTGGGTCTTCCGCAAATATTATCACCTTGAAGAATATATCACGGAGAAACATTTCAAATACATAGGGTTTATTCTCCTTGTTCTGGCAGGTCTTTACGGATATTTTACATTCAGTGAATACCTTACGGTCTGGTATGGATCGGAGACATGGGAACTGGAAGTGATCTATAAATTATTCGATTTCAGTGATTATGGCGCCTGGTTTTACCTCGCTGCTTTTGTCGGTGTACTGGTACCGATGCTCTTTACAGGAATACCTTTTTTAAGGAATATAAATACAATTACGATCGGTTCGGTCGTAGCAGTTATCTGCATGTGGATTAAAAGGTACCTGATCATCGTTCCGACGCTGGAAACCCCTTTGTTACCAAATCAGGACTACCGGCCTGAATATGTTCATTATCATGCAACATGGGTTGAATGGTCATTGACGGCAGGAGGTATTGCATTATTCTTACTGTTCTTTATGCTCTTTATCCGCTTTATGCCGATCATTCCCGTTGCAGATATCAGTGAGGTTCCCGAAAATAAAGACTTTATTTCAGAAAAACTGTAATCATATGATCCTAAAGAAAATATTTCAGATTATCCTGGTTCTGTCGGTTTGTTCCGGGTTTAACCGGATTGCCCGGGCTGATGAATTAATAACCCCACTGATCACTGCGTCCTACTTTAAGTTATCAGATGGCACAAAAAGGATCACAGTTGCTCTTTCTGCCAGAGAGAATGATAAACGCGTGAATATTCCGGATGCAGAGTTACAGATCATCACGCAGAATGACGCAGTGAAAACAGTCCTGGGAAGTGTTATTACAGACCAGCAGGGAAAGGCTTTTTTCGATATTGACCCGGGAATAACACTATTCAGGGATCCGGATGGNNATCACTGCACGGGTGTTTAAACGTAATGAAAAGGGAGAAAAAGTGATAATTCCGGACGTACCCGTTGAATTTGATGTGAAGCGATTATTTTGTTTGTATACGATAGGAAATGAAAAAACGGATTCATCGGGCTTATGCAGCGTGGAATTTCCATCAAATATGCCGGGGGATAAGAATGGGAAAGTGACGATTGTTGTCAGGATGCCGGATAATGAAACATATGGTACCATAGAGGAAAGTAAGGATATCAATTGGGGGAAACTGCTGGTTTATGAGGCGAAACCAATACGGGGACTCGGTGATACCGATGCTCCTTTATGGATGGTGTATGCGCTGCTCATCCTTCTTTCAGGGGTTTGGCTGAATGTTATTTACATCATCATACTGGTCATCCGGATTAATATTATTGGTAAAAAGGCGATTAAAAATTGATAGATTAACTCCTTCATTATTCGACTTTTCTTATGAAACAAAAAAATATTAATAGAACATCGCGCAGGAATTTCTTGAAGAAAGGCATCACCGTTGCTGCCGGGACTGTTTTGGGAGGGAGTTTGTTAGCTTCCTTCACAAAGGGTGAAACAAAAAAAAGCGGTGAAAAGACAAAATTGCTTACAACTGACGGACAACTGGTGGAAGTGGATAAATCGCATTGTCATGAATGTCCGGGCACAGGTATAGCTGCCCGCGAGGGCCTTCCGAACAAAAAAATGGTCATGGTGATCGACCTTGCAAAATGCAGAAATGCCCGGAAATGTGTCCAGGATTGCCAGAAAATGCACAACCTTCCTCTCCACACGGAATGGATAAGATTATACCTTATGCGTGACAGTCTTATCACTGCTCCTTACTGGTTTCCCAAGCCATGTTTACATTGCAATAATCCCCCGTGTGTGAAGGTATGTCCTGTGGGTGCCACCTTCAAACGAACCGACGGAATTGTGCTTATTGATAATGAACGATGCATCGGATGTAAGTTTTGTATGGCAGCCTGTCCCTATTCTTCCAGGGTATTTAACTGGGAAGAGCCGGTCCTCGATAAGAGTTCAAAAAAGAGACCCTATTCACCCGAAACCAGTGTTCCTCCTAAAATAGGGACTGTAAGCAAATGTGATTTTTGTCCTGACATGGTGAGGAAAGGGGAATTACCTGCCTGTGTCACTGCCTGTCCGAATGGCGTTTATTTTTATGGGGATCAGAACGAGGATGCTGTCACAAACGGGAATGAAACTGTAAGGTTCAGCGAATTGATCCACGATCGTTCTGCCTATCGTTTCATGGAAGAGCTGGGAACGGAACCCAGTGTGTTTTACCTGCCACCGGTTGACCGGGCCTTTGATTACAAGGTTGGTTTTGAGGGATTAAGCGATGAAGAAATTGCGTTGTATAAAAAAGAAGCTAAAATCACGGATTAATTATAACTCTATGAATGTTGATGAAAAAACACTGAGGAATCTTAAGACATTCAAACCACAACTGGAGTCTGTAAGCAAAAAAGGAATAATTGCAGCAACTATTCTTGTTCTGATCATTCTGGCCGGGGTATATGCCCTTATCACGCAGATCGTGAAGGGACACATTGTAACAGGAATGCGTGACAATGTAGTATGGGGACTTTATATTGTCAATTTTATTTTCTTTATCGGTATCAGTTATGCCGGGGCATTGATCTCCGGGATCCTGCATTTGCTTAGGGTACCATGGCGAACCCCGATTATCCGGATGGCAGAAATGATCACGGTCATTTCCACACTGATCGGTCCTGCATATATCCTATTATGTATCGGGCGTCTTGATCGTCTGCCACACCTCCTTCTTTTCGGGCGGATCCAGTCTCCGATTATCTGGGATGCGATCGCCATCAGCACATATTTATCGGGAAGTATTATTTTCCTTTACCTGGCCATGATCCGGGATATGGCATTGTTGCGTGATAATCCTTTGAACAAAGGGAAATGGCGCAATCCGATCTATCGTTTCATGGCGGTAAAATACCAAGATACCACCAAGCAGAAAGAATTGCTCAACCAGGCAACCGACCTATTATCCATCGTTATAATTCCGCTTGCTATTCTTGTTCACTCAGTGCTGGCCTGGATCTTTGGTATGACACTTCGTCCGGGTTGGCACAGTACAATATTTGCTCCTTATTTTGTCGTCGCTGCGGTTTATTCCGGTACCGGTGTCCTGATCATGGTGATGTGGGTTTTTCGCAGGTTGTATCATCTTGAGGCCCACCTTACCAAGATTCATTTCAATTATCTTGGGATTATCATGATCGTATTGGGCGCTTTATATGGCTATTTTACTTTCAGCGAATACCTCACCAGCTGGTATGGATCCATCAAATGGGACATGGAAGTATTATTCAGGCTTTTCAACCCGGGTCAATATTGGTGGGAGTTCGTTTTTGCAGTATTTATCGGCGTTTTGTTACCCATCATTATAATTACGATTCCCAAATTCAGGAGTATAAATTCGATTGCTTTCGCATCTTTAATAGCGGTACTGGCGCTATGGGTAAAAAGGTACCTTATCATTATCCCCACACTGGAAAGTCCTTTATTACCCATACATGATCTGCGTCCCGAATATGTCCATTACTCTCCCACCTGGGTTGAATGGACGCTTACCGTGGCAGGTGTGGCCTTGTTCATCCTTTTGTTTTACATTTTTTCGAAATTTATACCGATCATTCCGGTTGTAAGGACCGGTGAAGAAAAAGATTATTCAAGGCTGAGAAAGAAAGTCTTTGAAAAACAAATGAAACGACTGATCCGGTTACGGAAAAGAAGTGATATTCCGATAGGGATGATTTTCTTACTTTTAATGACTTTTACTTCCCCGGCAGTGCTGTCGCAGGAAACATCCGCGATCAAAACAACGCTCCGTCTTGAGTTTTTCAATAAAGAAGGAGTGAAAAGCCTGGTTGCTTCACTGAAAGGACAGGAAGAAGGCAAATATTTTCCCCTGGAGAACATGAAAGTAAATTTTGATTTTGTCTCAGGTAAAGAGAAAAAACCGATCGGAACTATTTCCACCAATGCCAAAGGAAAAGCAATCATTGAAATCCCTGAAGAAACCATTTCATCGGGCGGGTCGAAAGGTGTTTTCTCATTCATAGCATCCTTCAACGGGTTTGATAAATATAAAAGTTCAACCGCGTCTGTCGGGATCCGGAATGTTAATATGGAGCTTTCTTTTTTTCAAACAGAGGGAGAGAAGGAAATAAGCTGTAAGGCCATGGAAATCAGCAAGGATGGGAAAATGACGCCTGTACCGGACCTGAAAATCCAGTTTTATGTTCCCAGAACTTTTTCGCTTCTTAAAGTAGGGGAAGGGTCTCTGTCAGATGGAGTTGCAAAAGTTGAGTTTCCTGTCACATTACCGGGTGATTCGGCCGGAAACCTCACCATTGTGGCGAAAATAGAGGACAATGAAACCTATGGCAATGTTGAAGCTACCGGTAGAATTAATTGGGGAAAACCTTTACCCCCCATGAAAATTATAAAAAGAGGGTTGGGGGATACGGATGCACCGTTATGGATGGTCTATACCCTTATTATTCTCCTGTCCCTGGTTTGGTTCCATTATCTTTATATTATCATTACTGTTTTCAGGATCCGTTGGCTTGGGAAGAAAGCAGATAATAAACACCCGGAACCTGTACGATCCTGATTCAAAATATTAAACCTATAATTTTTTTCTTAATTCTAACTTTAGGTGACAACAAATAAACAAATAAATTAAACCTTTAAAAACAAAGCGAAATGAAAAACAGAATCTTTAAAATCTTTATGATTGCATTTGCAAGTACAGCATTTCTGATCCTTGTCAATGCCCAGGGTGTCCAGCAATGGATCGTTCCGGCAAAATTCAAGACCATGAAAAACCCCACTTCCGCCAGCAAGGAAAATCTTTCCAACGCCAAGGATCTGTATAGTAAGCATTGTAAATCATGCCATGGCAATACTGGTTTGGGAGACGGGACAAAAGCAGCCAGCCTTGATGCTACTTGCGGGGACTTTTCAACAGCTAAATTCCAGGCCCAAACCGATGGTGAAATCTTTTTTAAGATTTCAGAAGGGAGAGGGAAAATGCCTTCTTTCAAAAAGACGATCACCGACGATAATGACAGGTGGATGATCATTCATTACCTGAGGAATTTCAAAGCAAAATAAAAAACAGAATAGAAAAGATCCAACCATGTTCATTTGCAGACAGGGGCTATGATAATTTTTCAGAGTCCTTGTTTGAGAATGTAAAAAGGGGAGGTCATAATGTCAAAGTCAGTTTCAGCAGGCAATTCAGATTTTGAAAAGATCCTGGAGAGGCTTCATGCCCTGGAGATGAGAATGGAAGCCATGGAAGCCCGGTTAAAATCGGAAAGAGAAGCAGTACAAGGGCGGTATTCCTCAGCCGCAATATCAGATCAGGAACCGGAGTCCGATGATGAGATGTTGGAAGTGGATGAAGTTGCTATTGAGTCGAAAATCGGGGAATACGGGCTGGCATGGCTCGGCAGCCTTGTCCTGTTATTTGGGATCATCTTCCTGATGACCTTTGTCAGCAGCCAGGGTTATCCTGTCCTTGCCAGTGGACTAGGATATGCCTCAGCTGCCGGTGTATTTATCCTGGCGTATTTCCTGAGGAGATCATTTCCCCACATGGATTTTATGCTTAATATCAGTGGTCACCTACTGATTTATTATATCACCCTACGGTTATATTTCTTCTCCAATAATCCTCTGATTCCATGGAAAGAATTAGACCTTATTTTTTTGATGGTGGCCATCGGGGTCCAGGTTTACCTGGCTATCCGGCAGTCATCGGAATTACTGACCGGGATAGCGCTTGTCCTGCTCATTGTTACAGCCCTTATCAGCGATTCATTGCACAGTACCATGTCCCTTATCACGGTTACGGCTGCTACTGCTCTTTATTTCTTTTATCGCTATAACTGGTGGCGCCTTTTGGTTGTGTCACTCATCCTGGTTTATCTTTCCCATATCCTCTGGCTTATGAATGATCCGCTCCTGGGCCATCCGTTTGAATTTCTCCCTTCCCATCCATATAATCCTGTATATCTCTTTGCATGCGGTTTTATTTTTTCCATGTCAACCCTTATCAGGAGAAATTCTGAATTCGCGGACAAGGGAATGAATACCCTCGTGCTGCTGAACGGATTGTGGTTTGCAATGACAATATTACCCGTAACTGCGATTTATTATCCGGCGAATTATGTAGGAATGTTTGGCGCCATCTCGGGTTTTTGCCTTCTTTTATCGGTCTTACTGCATAGGAAGATCAGGTACCCGTTCATACCCGCATTTTTTGCCTGTTTCGGATTCATGGCGCTGAGTGTTTCTGTTTACGGATATGCGAAGCTTCCGGATGCTTATTTTTTCCTGGCGCTTCAGAGTTTCCTCGTTGTCTCCATGGCACTTTGGTTCCGGTCAAGGATCATTGTCGTGGTGAATACTGGATTGTACCTGGGAATATTGCTTATTTACCTGCTCAGTTTTCACCCGGTCGGCAGGATCAGTTTCTGCTTTGCCTTTGTTGCATTTGCTACTGCCCGTATCCTGAACTGGAAAAAAGAAAGATTGACGCTTAAAACCGATATGATGAGGAATATGTACCTTGTTGCCTTATTCTTTACCATTCTTTATGCTTTTTATCATGCTGTTCCCGGCTGGTATATCACCCTGTCCTGGACAGCGGTGGCCGCCGGATATTTTCTTCTCAGCTTTCTCTTGCGCAATATTAAATACCGGTGGATGGCGATTGCGACCCTTCTTGTGACCGTTGTTTATCTTTTTCTTGTCGACCTGGCAAATCTGTCCATTGGCTACCGGGTAATAGCCTTTTTATTCCTCGCAGCAATATTGATCAGTGCATCTCTTTTTTATACTAAGAGGGTAAAGAAAAGAAAAATTTCAAAATCGGAAGAAACCTCGTAGCCTGATAATCATTACAGAATAAACTTTCCGGTTTTGTAGATCCCGGGGATTATCAGTATTTAAGCTCTTATACTTATGCCGGGCAGGAAAGATTGTCAGCCTTCAGAATGGGCGAATCTCAATGTCAAGTGTTTTAAGCAATTCAAGGGTGGGTTTTTTATTTCCGAGAATAAAATAGAACCCCTGTACATTAAAATATGTCACACCTGTTTGATCAAGTTTTTTCAATTCCCTTCCCATACGAAAGCCAAAGTCAACGATCATGATGTTCCGGTGAACACTGGTTTGTTCTTCTTTCAGCCGCCATACACGCCGTTCATATACCGGCCTGAGGGTAGCAGGAAATTTTTCAAAACAGGTGGCACACCCATAATCGATAAAATCGTAAAAATAATCGTTCTCCACTACCACAAGACTGATATTCAACAGTTTGGCAAAATAACCGATCTGCTGGCATTTTTTCCGGAAAATCTCCGGCGTCGCTATCGATATATAATGGTTAATGCCGGGCGCCAGTACGCGGGTATATGCTGGTTCTATATCCTGTACCCTTGCGATAAAGAGTCCGGTTGTGAGGATCATCACTACAATCCAGATCCGTTTGAAAGGGATCCCGAGAAAAGGAATAAACAAGGCAATCAAAACAGGCAGGGCCAGGTAATATCTTGCATAAGAATAGAAAATCGAATCAGTGCTCATGAATACCTGTTTGAGACTCAGGGAAACCAGGATGAGCCCAAGGGAGGCAAATGCCATGATGGCCGCATTTCTTTTTTTCTGGAAAAGAAATATTGTCCCGATGAGTATAAAAAGGATCAGCGACATAATGCCATGGGTTCCGAACACCGGAGTAACAAATCCCAGGTGGCGGTCAAGATGTTTAAAGGCATCCAGGAAAAGACTAATGGCCATCATAAACCGGGCAAGATGATGAATCGCATGGTCCGGATGCAGAATATAAAACAATGCAACCAGCAAGTGAACTGCCAGACCGATAAGGAATCCGGCACCGCAATAGAAGTAAAACCTGGAGGTTTTCAAATTGTTTAGCCATAGGTATAAAAACACCGGCGCTGAGATTAAAAAAGAGTTTGAATTCACCGAATATCCTAGCATTGAGCAAAGTCCAAAGATGAACCATCCCCATTTTCTATCCGGGTAATACAACATCACCGCCCCGATGGAAGCCACAAAAATCCCCGGGACAAATCCCCTCGCAAGGGTTGTCAGAAAACCATACTCTACCGGCAGAAATATAGGTATTGCAAGGACCAGGCAGGCCTGCAGGACCTTACCCTGTGAGCGGGCGACAAGGGCAATTAAAACAAATGGCAGAAGTGTCAGAACCGTCGTGATCACCGGCAGGGCAATATACACCGGAACGGAGAGCCAGATCAGCGGGACCGCCAGCAGAGCCTCCAACATAGTGCTGTAGGCTTGTCCGTAGAACCTGGGTTCATGAAAGATCCCGTGTGAATAATCGATTGCTCCATTCCACATGATGCTCTGATCGCTATCATAGATATTGAAGGCGAAATCAACAAGGATTAGACAACGCAAAACGATCACAAAGGCAAGGATGCCAAAAAAAAGTGCATCCTGTTTCAAACGCCCGGTATCTTTTAACATCATTTCACTACTGTATGTTTATGTCACCAGAACCTGAAGTTAAAATTTTTTCAAGGTCGTGCTATATTCAAATGATTGATTCCGGCAAATAATGGAATCAGTGTTTGATTCAATCGACAAATTTATAAAAATATAACCATTAATGATGGTATTCCCATTCACCTGAGAAATGAATAAAACGAAAGAGCAAAAAATGATACTTCGAAACACATTACGTCTTTGGGGTGACCCAGACATCTATACCGGTCAGCAGGGACTAATGAAGAACCAAATACGGCAATTGATCTTAGGTTGATCAGAAATTATAACGGATGTCTCCAAGCTCCCTGGCTGTGGGTTCCAACAAACAGCCACGAACCGTTTACGGCGATACAAGTGGCAATAACGCTTGACGGCAACCCGGCATTAATGGGTGGTAACCCGTCATTAATGGGGAACCATGAGCTTCCCTGGTTTGTCGACATATATATACCATTATCAGCGGTGGCAGCAAAAAGATCGGTCCCGTGCGCTGCCAGGCCAAATACTAATTTACCATAGAGTTCACTGCCCTTAAGTACCCATGTGCTGCCATTATCCCCCGAACCATAAACCCCCTGGCCCGTTGCCAGGTAAAGCCATGATCCAGCCTGGGTAATCGACATGACGTCCGTGTTGGCTGGCAGTCCGGTGTTCTGCAAAGTCCATGTCTGGCCATTATCTGGAGAAAATAAAATTCCGTTACAACAAGTTCCGGCGAAAAGACCGGTACTGTTTATAAACATGCAACTCGCAAAAGAAGGGTTCGGGCCCGGAAGGCTCGCCTTCGTCCAGTTATTACCTCCGTCGTGGGAAACATAAAGGCCGGTTGTAAATGTACCGGCATACAAATTTGTTCCGTTGCCTGCAACAGATGTTACATAATTATAAGGATCAACGGGGATCCCATTGCTTTTTTTTGTCCAGGTCAGCCCGCGATCGGCGGAAACATATACACCGCTATCGGTGGCTGCCAATATATCGGAACCATTCCATGCTAATGAATACACTCCATAGATTGGCATCCCGTTCTTCAGATAAGTCCAGTTCACTCCATAATCAGGTGTTACGAAGATCCCGTTCGCGCAGCTGAATACATCGGAACCGTTGCAGGAGAAATACCGGACAAAAGATATCGGTAAACCAATGGCAGCCCAGGATTGCCCGCTGTTTGAAGAAAAATAAACCCCACTGTTGGTTCCTGCAAGGAAACGGGAATTATCTATCGCCACAGACAGAACGCCCGGGTTATTAATCCCGAGGCTTGCCTGTGTCCAGCTCACACCATTATCTGTGGAATAAAATAACGCATCGAATCCCCCGGCCAGCAGGGTAGAGCCACTGATTGCAAGATGGAAGATCTCATGGCCCTGTAACAGGGTGTTGCTTATGACAGACCAGTTTGCGCCATGATCGTTGGAGACAAACAAACCATTACCGGTTCCGGCATAGATTCTGGTATCTCCGGCTTCAATGGAATATGTAATCGTGCTTGTCAATCCATTGTTAGATGCGATGAAGGTTTGCCCGTTATCTGTCGATTTAAAGACCCCATGCTGATATGTGGCAACAAAAATATCATGGCTCAAGATTGTCACTCCGGTGAAATTATCGCTGGGGAGAGATCCGCCAATCTCAGTCCAGGTAACCCCGTTATTATTGGAAATAAACAAAGGACCGTAATTATAGGTATTGACAACGATCATATTGCCGCTCCAGGCAATGGTCTTTTCGCAGCAGGTAATAACATCCTGGCCTAAGCGGGTCCAGGTCAGCCCCTGATCCGTTGAACGAAACAAACCATCACCTACCGCCAATATAGTATCATGATGAATTACGGTTGATGAGGGAGATGACCAGGGAGGTGTCCCATTGGTTACCTGGCTCCAGCTTTTGCCCAGGTCTGGTGAGATATACATACCTTCCTGGTCGGCACCTGCAAAAACCGTATTCCCGGTAATAGCAATACTTTGGATCATCCCGTTGCACGGACCGTTCGTTTGCTGCCAGCTTCCTGCCAGGCTTCCCTGGCCATTATTACCGGAGTTGTTTTTTTTGCATGAAGTCGAAACAACCAATGTAAATGCAAGTAAAACACTTAGGGAGAAAAAGATGTGTTTCATTTCGGTGGGCATTTTAGACAAATGTAATTAATAATGATTACACCATTAGTGATTCATCATGTTTTGTGACGCATAACGCGTCACGTCTTTGGCATGACTCAGGCACTAAATGTTGAGCGGCTTTAATAATTTCAATGCTGATTCAGACGACGTTCCACTTCTTCTTTATAACTCCTGCCAATCGGAATAAACATTGACCCTATCCTGATCTGGTTGCCTTCAATATAGTTGATCTGGTTAACAGAGATGATAAAGGATTTGTGAACCCTGATGAATTCGCCTCGTGGGAATTTTTCGAGGAACCCATTGATTGTTCCATGAACGACAAGGTGTTTGTCTGCGTAAAAGACTTTCAGATAATCTCCGGTTGCTTCAATATAAAGGATTTCAGATAGAAGAACATTGTAAAGCTTTTTATCTGCCCTTAATAAAATAAAATCCTGCCGGGAATCGGGCGGTTGAGTCTCTGCCTGATTTTGTGAATATCGGGCTTTCTCAATGGCTTTGTTAACAGCTTTCAGGAACCGTTCGAAAGAAAAAGGTTTGACTAAGTAGTCCACGGCATTGGCCTCAAATCCTTCCACGGCATATTCCGGATAAGCAGTCGTGAAAATGACCATGGGTGGCCGGTCGAGTGTTTTCAGGAAATTTAACCCTGATAACCGGGGCAGGTTGATGTCAAGGAAGATCAGGTCGATGGGTTCCTGCCGGAGGAGATCCAGGGCTGCCAATGCATCCGGACAGATCTTTACGAGTTCGAGCTGCCCGCAGTCACGGATATACCCGGAGAGAACCTCCTGTGCAGGCGGTTCATCCTCTACGATCAGCGATCTCAACTTCATCCTGTAAAGATACTACGAGTTTTACAAAAAAAACATTCCCTTCATCCCTGGTTTCAAGGGTAAAATTACCGGGATATAAGTATTCAAGCCGTTTACGGAGGTTGTCGAGACCAATTCCACGAGTTTCATTCATCGGCAAAACATCAGCAGAACCTTTGTTATTGCTTGCAGTGAATTCAATTTCTTTCACCCCTATTGAAAATAAAATATCTACGAATGTCCGGCCTGTTTCCCCTTTGATCCCATGCTTAAAGCTATTTTCCACCAAAGGAAGGAAAAGAAGCGGGGCGATCTGTTTTCCGACCGGTTCTCCGGTCACCTGTAATCGTATGGAAGCCTGATCACCGGAACGGAGTTTCTGTAATTCCACATAATCCTTCATATACGATAGTTCTTTGGCAAGATCCACGCGACCTGCAGACGTTTCGTACAGGAGATATCTCAGGAAACCGGATAACTTGAGGATCATTTCCGGGGCTGTTTCCGATTTTTTCAGGACTAATGAGTAAAGGGTATTTAAACTGTTGAATAAAAAGTGTGGGTTGATCTGTCCTTTCAATGTATCAAGCGCTGCCTGCGTATGTTCTTTTTCCAACCGG